>CAYUVB010000001.1:0-12198 GCA_964448055.1 uncultured Desulfurococcales archaeon
TCATGAGGACATCACGATAGTCATGTGGTGGGCCCGCCGGGATTTGAACCCGGGACCTCCGGCTCCGAAGGCCGGCGTCCTATACGACACAAATCGCGCGGGAAAGCGAACAAAGCGACAACCCGCACAAATAGTTTCCCCAGCGATACCGCCGGGAAAACTCCGAGTAAGACCGGAAACCCACTAGCTGACAAAGAAATACGGGTTGTCAAAGGGCCCGACAACGAAGTATACATCTTCGAGTATAACTACATTGTCTACATTTCGCCCTGGGTGAAAGAACAGCTACTACGCGGTACTACTCCACAGCAACAACACCTCACCCAAGTAACTGTGTCAGGGCGAGGTGCACTCAGCGAAGGAACTGCGCTACAAGTCATCAAACAAATTGAGAGACTTATCAACGCATACGCATAGCAGAGGAGGGAGTGCACACTAATAGTGCACAGAGTGCACCTCATTTACGGGTTGCTTACACATACATTTCGCCCCGGAGAGTGCTCCGGTATTCCTACTACAATATACTACCAGGAATACGCACAGTTGCTACAACGTCTACACAGCCCCAGTGGCACAATCAAGCTAACATCAGCGTTAAGCCGAGTGTGCCAAAACATGCGCCAAAACCGTAAAAGAGTAGAAAAAGTTGATTAACTCGCGATGAGCGCGCGGGACACCGTACCCCAACCACCTATGCCAGAAACTTCTCCAATTCATGCCAAATAGACTCAACCGCTTCAGATATTGTCTCCGCCAACCATTTGAGTTGATAATGCCTTACTGAACTCTCTTTAATGTGTCCATGGACGTAGTCCGATATGCGTTTCGCGTCTAGACCCAATTTTGGTGTGAGTGCATGCAGCAACTTATTATCACTCCATGCGCGAACCAAGCCTAACCTGATCCCGCGTCGAGCAAACCACTCCCTCAAAGAATCGGCCGACATCCTCATACCAATCACCGAGAACCAATCACTCCTGGGCGCGACAATGAACACCGTATACTTCCTACCCCTCATTACCGGTTCACCAAAGAGGACAACGACATGTTCAGTTTCAGCAAGAACCTTCAACTCCCTACCCACAGCTATCGCGCGCAGAACCTGTGCAAGACGAGCACCCGAGACAACAAGAATGTTCCAGACAGCAACATACTTTCGTGGAGCCTCTACGCGAACAATCTCCGCCCATTGTTGAACGGTAGCGTCGTCGGGAACCTCAGGAGCCCTGCTATTTGACCTCTTTGCAGGTAATATCTCAGATATTGCATGAGCTAGCCTACGTTGCTCATCACTTATCGGTACTAACGTCGTCTCCGATAACCAATTGAAAAACACTTTCGCTCGCGACTTACGCGAAACCGGCCACTCCCTAGTACGCTCCACAATGTCGTCAACGGAACAAATCGGACCCTGCGAGAACAGTTCCCCGAGAATAGAGATATACCTCCGCTTCTCCGTCTCCCCCTTACGCGTCGCCAAGAAAAGCTCCAACAACCTATCGGATAACTCCAAGCAAGCACTATTTGCATTCGGCAATGAACTCTCCAAAGCCTTGAAGATATAGTCGGGATCCGCGAAATACGCTTCAGATAAAAGACGTAATCCCTCCGCAACGTAGCCTGATTTCACCAGGTATAAAGCAGTCGCTACAGTATTCGCGTTTCCCAAACGAATAAAGCGCCTCCTCTTCGACTCCGAGTCATAGACAACGGCCCGCAGGTAACCACCCTGCGCGTCAAGGAATCTAACCCGAGTAAGCTGTTGCACAGAGCGACTACTAGGTTTGGAGTATATAAGTGCCAACGCCCCGCGCCAGTCATTACGAATGACAACAACTCGTTGACCATCAATACCGTCACCATGATGTTGCGGGGGGTCAGCTACCCCAGGGGTATTCCATCACAGTTCAGTTGGCATGACTGTCTTCAGCCCCCAGTCTACTCTTGTTCTTATATGGCTATAAGACCCTTATCTTACCTTCACGTCTAAGCCGTAACACACGATATGACGGCGTAACATATTTTGGATGATTAGCTTTAACCATATCAACTCTTCTAACAGCAGTATTTCTTGGGGCTTCCCTAAGTTCGTTGGGATTAGTCTTAGCTTTATTAGCAATATCCTTTAGCACCTTTGCATAACGTTCTATGTTTTCCTTAGTTTCTGTATCCGTAAACTCTATCATTAATGCTTCTTCAACTATTAGAGGGAAGTATATGGTTGGTGCATATAATCCGTTATCCAATAGGTTCTTTGCTACATCCTCAGCTGTTATACCATAATCTCTTGTTAGGGGTTTGGCACTATAGACTACTTCATGTTTTCTAGGACGATTAGGATCATATGGAAGCTCGTATCCTTGAACATTCTTCATTAGTGATATGAAGTAATTAGTATTAAGGACCGATTGTTCGGCAACTTCTTTTAGTCCTTGAGGACCTAAGCTTAGTATGTATATGTAAGCTTTTACCAGAGGTATGATATTGCCGTTGAAAGCTCTTATACGTCCAATACACTTTTCACATCTGTAATCAAGATAATATTTTCTTCCATCATATTCTATCAATGGTCTTGGTAGTAAATCTACTAGTTCGCCTTTAGCACATACTGGTCCTGCACCCGGTCCACCACTACCATGAGGTGTGCCGAAGGTTTTGTGTAAGTTTAAGTGAACTATGTCGAACCCCATATCTCCTGGTCGAACTATTCCAAGTATACCGTTAAGATTTGCTCCATCATAATACAATAATCCGCCAGCGCTATGTACTATATCGGCTATTTCAAGTATGTGTTCTTCGAATAATCCAAGTGTATTAGGATTAGTTAACATTATGCCAGCTGTTTTCTCGCTTACAACGCTTTTAAGTGCCTCAAGATCTAGATTTCCTTTCTCATCAGTTAGCAATCTTATAACCTTGAACCCGGCCATGGCTGCACTTGCTGGGTTGGTTCCATGCGCATTATCTGGTATGAGCATTTCATCTCGATAACCTTCTCCTCTTAGTTCATGGTATTTCTTAATCATGAGTGCTCCAGTGAGTTCACCTGCTGCACCAGCAGGTGGTTGAAGACTACATCTATCCATACCTGTTATCTCGGCAAGCCATTTCTCAAGAGTGTATAATATCTCCAACAGTCCTTGAACATCCTCCTCGTCTTGTAATGGATGCAACAATGTTATATACTCGCTATTGGCCAGCTCTTCGGCAATACGTGGATTATACTTCATAGTGCATGAACCTAATGGTACAGGGCCGTGATCAACACCGTAAGCCATCTCTGATAGTCTAGTATAGTGTCTTAGAACTTCTACCTCTGAGAGCTCTGGCAACTCCGGGGGACTGCTTCGGCGTAGACCTTCAGGTATTACTTCTTCTAATTTTACACTATGTTTTATCTCATCCTCTAGTTCAGGTATGAGGTAACCAACTCTACCACGAGCACTCAGCTCGTATATTAATGGCTCATTCCATTTGGCTTGTCTCCACTCATTCAAGATTTTCACCTTTTTGTCTCAATGTACTCCTTAATTAATTTAAACAATAAATCTATGTCCTTAAGACTATGTGCTTCGGTTACACAGAATAATGCACATTCACCTAGCCAGGGATACTTATCACCTATATAGTATCCTCCTAGAACATTATGGTCTTTAAGATATTTGTAAAGACCTTTATACTCTACGGGAAATCTTACAACGAATTCCTTGAAATGCTTGGATTCAAGAGCTGGCGCTTTAACATCAGGTATTTCATTAAGCTTCTTTGCTGTATAAGCAGCTTTCAATGCTATATGTTGGGCTAACTCTACAATACCCTTCTTCCCTAAGAGTGATAAGTATACTGCTGCAGCAATAGCCATTAACGCTTCATTTGTTGTTATATTACTTGTAGCATGTTCTCTACGTATGTGCTGTTCACGTGTCTGTAGTATCATCGCAAATGCTCGTTTACCATCAGCGTCCTCCGTCAATCCTATTAATCTTCCAGGTAATTGTCTAACTAGTTTACGATCCCAACGTACAGCAAATACGCCAAGATAGGGTCCGCCGTAATTTAAGCCCAATCCTAAGGGTTGGCCCTCGGCTATAGCTATATCTGCTCCAAGTTTTCCAGGCGGTTCGAGTATCCCCAGGCTTAGTGGTTCAAAACCCACTATAAATAACGCATTATACTGATGCGCCAGTTCCCCTATTTTCCTTATACCTTCATCGATGAATCCTAGATATGATGGATATTCAACGTATACCCCAGCGACATCGCTTTGTTTAAGCTTCTCCTCCAAGTCTGTTAAATCCATGAATCCTGTTTTTTCATTGAAACCTACTTCTTCTATCTTAAGCTTTTTACCATAAACCCACGTCTTAGCCGCTTCTAAATGTTGGGGGTTCATAGTACCTGGTACAAGTATTCTTGTCTTACGTGTTACACGACTTGCCATCAAGAATGCTTCAGCAACAGCAGTGCTCCCGTCATACATTGACGCATTTACAACTTCCATCTCAACTAGATCAGCTATTAAGCTTTGGTATTCAAATAAGGCTTGTAAAATGCCTTGGGATATTTCTGCTTGATAAGGAGTGTAAGCTGTAAGGAAGCTACCTCTACTAACAATCCACTTAACAACGCTTGGGACGTGATGATAACATACTCCACCACCCATGAATGGTGGAGGATTAATGTATATTTTATTCCTTGAGAGCTTCTCTAAGACTACGCGTTTTACTTCAATCTCGCTTAAAGGTCTTCCTAAACCTACATTTAGTAGTTTATTTAACTTGACAGTATCAGGTACATCGCTATATAGCTCACTAACATCCTTAACCCCTATCTTTAAAAGCATCTCTTTCTTTATCTCTTTGGGAGAATTAGGTAGCCATGGATGAACCGTCAATAGTTATCAGCCCCTATAACTTGTAGAGGTTCTAGGAAAATAAGGCTATGAGTAATACATGAGGTAAAGTTATCTACCCTTATCAAGGATAGTGTATATGGGTGCTAATTCCTCATGACCCTTCTTAAAAGCCCACTACATGACGTACATGTAGAATTAAAGGCTAGTTTCGGAGAATTCGCTAGTTGGCAAATGCCGCTAACATATACAAGTGGGATAAAGGAGCATTTAGCTGTTAGGGAAAACGCGGGGATATTTGATATATCACATATGGGTAGGATCATAGTTAAGGGTGACGAGTCGTTAACATTCTTACAAAAACTTGTACCTAAAGACTTATCCGAGGTTCCTCCAGGATACATGAGCGGCCCCACAGCCTTTCTTAACGAGAATGCAGGGTTCAAAGACGATGTAATGTTATATAATATGGGTAATAAATGGCTCATAGTATGTAACGCTGTAAATCGTGAAAAGATTCTTGACTGGCTAAATCATTGGAAGACCAAGTGGGGAGCTAATGTAGAGATTAAGGATGAAACATTTAATATAGCTATGCTAGCATTACAGGGGCCTAATTCTGCTAAGTATATGGAGGAAATAGGTCTAAATACAGTCTTAGATCTTCAGATGCTTCAATTTAAAACAAATGTAGAGTCAAAATATGGCGCACTATTTCTTGTAAGTCGTAGTGGCTGGACTGGCGAAGATGGCTTCGAAATACTAGGGAAGCCTGAAGTAGTAGGTAGGATTTTCAAAGAACTTGTTGAAAAAGGAGTGACACCAGCGGGATTAGCCGCAAGGGATACACTAAGACTAGAGATGGGCTTTGTTCTTTACGGACACGACATAGATGAAAATATAACACCTATTGAAGCAAGATATTGGGTATGGACTCCTGGTAAGAAAGGTTATGTGGGATATGAGGCGTTAATTAAAAAGTTGAAGAAGGGTGTTGATAGGATTAGGATAGGCTTAAAGATGAAGAAGAAAGTAAAAGCAATACCACGAGAAGGAGATAAAATAGTAATAGAAGGTGTAGAAGTAGGTACTATAACTAGTGGAAACTATTCACCAACACTTAAGAGGGGTATTGCTATGGGATACATTAACTCAAGACACGCCTTGATAGGTTTAGGGGTAGAAGTTAATATAAGAGGCCGCTTCTATCCAGGTAAACTGTCAGATTTCCCACTATACAAGAAAGGGTGAAAGCCTATGTCTGAAATAAGAGTGTTAGGAGAATACGTAGTCTTAACTGATAGAAGGTATACCGAAACAGATGAATGGGTTAAAGTTGAAGGAGATATAGTAATCGTAGGAGTAACTGATTATGCCCAAAAGAAGCTAAAGGATATTGTTGGAGTGGTGTTTGAAGAACCTGGCAAGAAGGTTAGCAAAGGCGATGTAGTCGCCGAACTAGAGTCCATTAAAAGCCGCGGTGAAATCTACGCACCTGTGGCTGGTGAAATAGTAGAAGTTAATACTAGACTTGAAGAAGAACCTGACCTCATAAATAGTGACCCATATGGTGAAGGATGGTTAGTTAAGATTAAGCCTAACAACATAAGCGATGTAGAGAAACTATTAACGCCGGAGCAGTATGCTAAACACATAGAGAAACGTGAGAAAAGCTAAGGTGCAATATATGTCTTATCCACACTACTATGAAGAAGTATTTGATGGTATAATAATATTTGAATCAAAAGCTATAGACATACCAAAACCTTCTTTCCTAATATTAGGCTTGCCTGATGCAGGATTGGTAGGATCTATTAGTGCAAGTCATATGGTCAGAACACTTAAAATGGAGGAATACGGTGGAATAGAAAGCTATAGATTCTTTCCACCAGTAGCAGTAATCCACGATGGTAAACCTCATGCACCAATAAGATTATTCTATAAAGACAATGTAGCAGTAGTCGTGCCAGAAATAGCTGTTCCGCCACAAGCAATATACCCATTAAGCATGGCACTCGTGGAATATGCGCAAAAGAGAGGCTTCGACTACGTAGTTTCGATTACTGGTGCTCCAGTACCTAATCGTATGAACCTCGAGAAACCCAGACTTTACTGGTTAGCAAGCAGTGATAAAGCAGCTAAGCTGGTCCAAGAACTAAAACTAGAAGAATTTAAGGAAGGTCTACTTGTTGGGCCTTATGCAATAATATTAAAGGAATCTGTTAAGAGGAGACTTAATAATCTATTACTACTAGCTGAAACATACATGGAGTTCCCTGATCCCGAAGCAGCAGCAATTGTATTAGAAACATTGTCTAAGGTCTTAGGAATACAAGTTGATGTAAAGAAGCTGCTTGAGGAAGCAGAGCTAATAAAGATTAAGACAAGAGAGTTAATGAGACATACTACTCAGAGCCTAGCTAAGATGGGTAAGGGATACGAGTACCAGATGCCACTGCTATACGCATAAAGGTACTAAAGGTGTCATGTTATGGGCTTCGATGAATTAGCTAGAATAAGGAGAAGGTTAAGAGAGCTATTAGGTGAATACGAAACAGTATTCGATGAGTCATGGAGCGAGCTAAGACCTATGTGGGATGTTGATGGCACTCTAGAACCGCTTTACTCCCTTTACGAGTACTCTGATAAGTACGTCGTAGTTGTTGATTTACCTGGAGCAGATTTGTCTACTCTTAGTGTTGACGTAAAAGGTAGAAGACTTGTAATTAGATGTAGGCTAAAAGAAGAGTTATCATTTATTAAATGGGGTACTATTCAAAGGGAGATAAGATTTAGAGAATATGTTAAAGTGATAGAGCTACCTGAGAATATAGATTTATCCAAGTTTGATGTTGAAAGGAAGGACTCATTGGTAGTAATAATAATTGGTAAGAGAATTTAACCTTTTTTCACTTTACATGTATTTCAACTGTATCCTTATCCATTACTTCATGGTCAAGGCCTACACGTTCGCCTGGATATTTAGCTGATGGCCCCCATATCTTAGCATACTTAAAGTTCTCTACAAAGCTTGAATGAATAGCCTTTGCCACATCATATACTGTTGCACCTTTCCGTAGAATTAATGGATGCTCTGAGGGTTTTTCGTGATTAGGTTGTTTTGTGTAGACTCTAATTATCTCTAGAACGTCAAATAGTGTTTTACCAACTACATATAGTCCTTCGCCAGTCTTAGCCGAAACAGGAAGAACCGGTATTGTCTTAGGGACAACCTTTCTTATTTTCTCATAGATTTTTCGCTTAACTAAATCCATTTTATTAACAAGTATTATGGTGGGCTTATAAGCTATATTACCGAATATTGCTTTCTCAACGTCATCTATTGTTACTTCACCGTAAACCTTAACCAATGCATTATATATGCGGTAACTCTTAAGTAGGTTCATAATATCGTTAACTGTGCAATCTATGAGTCTTCCCGATAACGCTACTCTTATACCACTACCACCTCTACCCTTCTCAATAACAACTCTACCTCGAGGCTTAACAACATGAATATGAGCTTTTCTTAATTCTTCTAATACAATTTTCAATTGATGTAGTGGTCTGTTAGCTGCATCAAGTACTATAATTATGCCATCAGCATTGCGAGCTAATCCTAATACCTTTGTACCCCATGCAACTCCATCAGCTGCTCCAGGCATTAACGCAGGTGCTTCAATAAGCTGGAATTGTATATCTTCGAACTGAAGCATGCCTGGTACAGGTCTACGAGTAGTATAAGGATAGTCAGCTACTTCTACATCAGCATTTGTAAGTCTTCTCAATAATAGACTTTTGCCGACATTCGTTAAACCCAATAGGACTATTTGTGCAGCCCCTTCTTTCTCTATGAAGAATGTTGGGCCTCTACCACTTGCTCTTCTTCTCCTTCTTTCCTCTTGTTCTTCTCTAAGTTCCCTTAGCCTACGCCTAGCCCAATATAATAGATTTTCAGTACCTTTATGTTTCGGTACAGCTGATATGAACTCTTCCAACGCCTTGATCTTCTCTTCGAGGGTCTTAGCTTCCATAACCTTAAGCCATTTCTCCTTAGCCTCCGGTGGTAGGTTAGCAGGCACCTTGTGTCACCCTCCCCCCAGAGGATTCGTCTGTTAGCCTCTCTCTAAGGCTAAAGTAATCTAGGAAAGTTAATTAGAGTTCACCGTAATGTTTTCCATTAACTTAAATACTCATCTAGTTTTCTAAATCTCGCTTTAGAGATCTTCTTATCTATGTGTACTTGAGGTAAGTATCTTTTTATTGTACCCCAACTTCTACGAACTATTGGAGGCAAACTTTTTTCAGAAGCAATAGATAATAGCCATTTTATAGTTTTAGGATCTGACGGATACCCACTACCTATATCTCCATAAATTTCTGAAAGCTCTTTTATATGTTGATCTCTTAGAACTTTTGCTACTATACTTGCAGTTGAGACGATAATATACTTCCTATCGGCATGGTGTTCAGCTACTATTTCACCCTTAAACCCTACCTTACGTATACTTTCAATGAGTTTATGTTTCGACCCAGTTAAATCAATATATATTGCATCAATAGTTTTACAAATACTAATAGCCCTTGCTACTATCTTTGAAACTGCCTCTAGAAATAACTCATTAAGATTCTCATAATCGATGCGTTGAGGCGGTATTTGCTCAACTATTATTGCTTTAACTAAGGTTTTGATTATAGTATAGAGCTCTTGTCTACGTTGAGGTGTAAGAGTCTTACTATCTCTTACGCCTATATTCTCTAATAAACCGATTTTATCTTCGGATACACATACACCTACAACAAACATATTTCCTACAAGACTTCCTCTACCAGCTTCATCTATACCTAATAATATTCTTACTTTTCTATTATTCGTTACGGGTATAGTAATGCTGTGCTCCAAGTCCTAACCTCTCTTACTGTATTTGATAATTTATCTGGAGTTGCATGTTTACCTCCTTCTTCATAAAATACTTCTAGTAGAATATAGTATATCCCTGTTCCTCTTAAGGTCTTTAGCAAGTTCTTTATATTAACATTACTTGTTCCAGGAGGTAGGTGATCCTCTATGTGGTTATTCTTTATTTTGTAATCATGTAGGTGTAACAGTATTAGCCTATCCTTAAAGGTTGTTGCCCACTGAGATGCTAGTTCAAGGTAATTTACTTGTTCATGGCTTTTATCTCTCTTGGCTTTACGTGTATATGCTATTACTGCGTGACCTACATCAAAACAGAACTTAGCCTTTTCTACTCTTTCAGCTATGACTGCTAAATGTTCTAAGAGGCTACAGTACTTTCCTGGGTCATTCTCTATAGTTAAGTATAATGCGTGTTCATAAGCGATATCACACAGTTCTTCAGCACTTTTTATAGCAGCTTCCATTACGTCGTTCTCAATGCTTTTATCTATGTCTATTGCTTGAACAGTAGCTAAATGTACATTTAAATAGTTTGCCTCTAACCCCGTTGCCACCTCAATTACATTGCGATAAACATCTAAGCTAGCTTTCCTGATGCCTTCAATGGGTGAGGCAAGGGCTATGTCTCTCCAAGGACCGTGTACCCCTATCTTAAGAGAATAATCCTGTGCAACCTTATGTATAAGTCTTAGTTTTTCCCTATCCTTAAACGGCCATGGGTAGTCTAGACTTAACTCTATATAGTTGAATCCTGCTCTAAAAACTTGAGCTAATGTATGCTCTATATTCTTATCACCATACCATATGGGGTATCCTACCATAACCAAGCTTCATCACTTCTTAACAACTTCCTTAGTGTATCAATATCCGGTACATAGTATGCTTTATCAACGACGTATTGTGGTTTATCCATGCACTCACATTGTAGTCCTAGAAGACTAGAACCTATGTTAGCGCAATGTCTTACAAAGCCTATTACAGGAACAGCACTAGCCTTAGCTAAGGGGATAAGCCCTTCTAACCCATGCAATCCCCTAGGTACACATGTACATCCAACATCATAAGCGGTGCCGTCCACAACATTAGGTCTATACAAATATATTAGTACATCAGGATTTGTGTTTACATATAAGCCTAGTAGTCTTTCTTCAATATTCTTATCGAACCCGAGAACACGCATGAATACTGTCTGCTTATCGAGTATACCTTTAAGTGAGTCGGCAGTGGTTCTAGCAAAGGCTTCCTCCGTTAGTACAAATACTTTACCATAGTTAGCAGCGTCCTCTACTAGTAGCCTCAGCGCTTTACTCCATCCTGCTACGATACTGCCAGCAACTATAGCTATCCTAGTCAATAGCGATAGCCACCTTACTGCGTCATCTAGCAGTTGTTTAAGAGTTAATAAGTGCTAAGCTTTTAGTTAATATTCCTTACTGGTTCTCACTTCATTTCTCTTAATAGTAATAGTATCGTATCAGAAGGCTTTTCTAGCTTATCTAGTAATTTCCTCGTATCAATTCTAAACTGATCTGGATCTTTTATTATCTTATATAATAGTTTCTCGGCATCATCGATGTTTTTGGGCTTATATAGGGGTAATCCTAAGTCTATTATACATTCATCAACGTAAAGTTTTCCAGGAAATAAGTTTACTCCAGGAACACCTAGCAAAGCAGCTTCTCTAGCCATAGTACCTCCACCTGTAACAACAGCGATAGCATAATATTCTAGACTTACTCCATGAACAGGTTCTTGAAGCAATAGTATGTTCTCATAACCTCTAAGCTCCTCCCATTGATCACCGTACCTAGGTAAAGCAACAACCTTAACATATTTTGAAAGTCTTACTGCTAACTCTGATAAAGTAACACCTTTCTCCTTGGGATAGTATGCAGCATATTTTTCTTCGAGTCTTACGATTATGTACTCTTTTTCCTCTAAACCTAGTTCTTCGATTACCTTTTTATTAGGCTTTTGAGTCTTAATCCATTCTAGTTCATCAAAACCGTTGTATTGTATAAGCCTCGTGCTTGAATAGGTGTAAACCTCTATAGTTTCTCTTGGTATACAATAGGAGAAAACTACGTAGGATGCAAGTGGTAAACTAAGCCTACTAGCAATAACACTATGAGGGGAATCGGTTAAAGCTATATAGGGAATACCTAATCCGAATGCCACTCGTGCTGCACTTGGATTAGGATAGGCGATTAAAACATCTATATCTGCTCCTTCGATCACCTCTACAAGCCTTCTCATACGTTCTAAATCAGCTACAAGCTTACCAACAAGTCTACCGCCACCGTATCCTCCAACAATTAATGGTTTAAAACCTTGAATCTCAGCAACACGTACAGTATAGTCATAATCCCTAACAGTTAGTAATACTTCATGACCCTTACTCTGTAAGACTTTAGCTAAACTTGTT
>CAYUVB010000001.1:12298-13866 GCA_964448055.1 uncultured Desulfurococcales archaeon
TACAAGAATACAATCATGGAACACTTGGATGATCTTAAGAATATTGCTAGATACATAGTATCAGAAATAACAAGTAGAGGCATTAAAGTAGTAGACAGAATAAGAGAATCTGAACTAGATATAATGGATGCATTAGAGGAAAGTGAAGAATAAATAAGATCATGGAGACGATATTGCTATCCAAAACGACTATATAGCTAAAAATTGAGAAATACATTGAACACTCCACCAAGACCTACAATAATGTACTCGCTAATTAGATCTAAATTACCGTCACGAATTATCACCTTCTTAACAGCATCCAACAAGTATTGAGGACATCTAAACAACGCTATACACTCCTTAACATAGTCTTTAATAGTTATGCTCGTTAGACTAATTATTTTACTGCTACGAGTATAAGTCTCCCAGCTTGTTTAGGGTCTTCTATGAGGTTGTAGTCCCCATATGTTTTCGTCTTCTTAAATCCTGCTATTCTAGAGTATAATTTCAGCTCATTAGCAGTATATAGTCTTAGCTTATGCAGGTCAAAGAACATATCCATTCTGCCGTTATGGTCTACTATTAGTGTTCTCTCCCACTCTAATAGAGGTGCTACAGTATTTTCTAACCACCTAACATCTATGATTAATATGTTCACATTATCTTCATGTACTCGCCATACATTAGTTACTGGTCCTTGTAATAATTTATCTAATCTATGAAAAGGATTAGGTACATCAGCAATAAATACTCCACCTTTCCTTAAGCTATTGTATACTCCTTTAAGAGTATTCATTATGTCCTCATCACTTAAGTTTTAACCTAGGCTTGAAAAGAAACATGTTACGGCATCAAACTCCTCGTTAAAGTCTAGCTTTCTCATGTCACCTAACTTGAATACGACATCAATTCTCATTTTCTTAGCTTTTTCGCGAGCTATTTCAAGCATTTGAGGACTAGCATCTAATCCTACAACCCTATATCCTCTTCGTGCAAGCTCTATTGTAGGTCCACCGGTCCCGCAAGCAATATCCAGTATTTCTTTGACTTCTCTTTCTGCTTCTTGTCTGAATACTCTTTCTACAAAGTCTATAATCTTAGGTATCTTCTGTATCAAGTAATCACGGTAGATTACATCATAGTACCTAGCATACTTAGTGTAAAGAGGAGAGACCATAAGCTAAGCCTCACATATTTTTAATCATTTTGGTACACTTTGGGAAGATGTTTTAGCTCTAGGTGCGAAATAAAACTATATGGCTCAAAATTATGTAATACTTAATTGGCTCCAACATGAGATCCTCTAGAGCTCCAAAGGTGGTTGCTGTGCCCATAGAAGCGGAGTTCTATGCTCGTGACCCTGCTATCGTGGCAAGGGAGTTGCTTGGTATGGATATTGTAAGGGTTGTTGATGAGGAGATCCTTGTATGTAGGATTGTGGAGACCGAGGCTTACTACGGCGTTGAGGATCCTGCTTCGAGAGCGAGGAGAGGCGGCGATCTAAGGGATGCACTCTATAACGGTGTTGGGATAGCTATAGTCTATGGTATGCATAGACAATGGCTCTTTAACGTAGCTGCACATCC
>CAYUVB010000001.1:13966-19576 GCA_964448055.1 uncultured Desulfurococcales archaeon
CTCATCGTTCTATAAGGGTGTCCAGCCGCTATTCCTCTCCCATGGGAAGCAGGGTTTCCATGGAAGAGGAATATTTTGTATTCATATTTTTCAAGGAGAAGCATCGATAATAAAGTTGAATTCTTCTAAGATATGATATAAAAATCAGCACCAGAAACCTTCATCATTGTTCAGCATATCTAGCCTTCATCAACTATACTAGTCCTAGGTTTTCTAAGGCTATAAGTATTGTCTTCAACAACAATAGTAAACACAATATGATTGTAGCATAGAATAGGGGTTTTCTCCACCAGTTACTCTTTGAAATCATGCCACCTACTATTAAGGCTAATGTTATAATAAATGATGCTATTAAAGTTATGTCTATTACACTCATAGAATTCATTAAGCATCTCCTCTTCTTTTCACTAAAGGTTATTTTCCAGACTTACTTTATGAATTATTTGTTGAGGCTGATTACCGTGAGAAGGTTATTTGGTACGGATGGTGTTCGTGGAGTAATCAATAAGGAGTTGACTGTAGACTTTGTGGTTAAACTAGCATATGCTATTGGAACGTATTTTGGTGAAGGTAGTCGTATACTTGTAGGTAGGGATATAAGACTTGGTGGAGAAATATTCCTTAGGGCAGTTGAAGCCGGGCTTGTAGGAGCTGGTTGCAAGGTTTATGAAGCTGGATTAATAACAACTCCTGGTTTACAATACAATGTTGGTTATAAGGGATTCGATGGCGGCGTAATGGTTACTGCGAGCCATAATCCACCAGAGTATAATGGTATTAAGGTTATAGATGCTGATGGAATAGAAATTCCCAGAAAGGCTGAAGAGGAAATAGAGGAAATATTCTTTGAGCAAAGGTTTAGGCCTGCAAATATATTGCTTTTAGCTAGTAGTGTTGAGAAGGAACCTAATGTCATAGATGATTACATCAAGGCTATAATAGGACTCGTTGATAAAGCCGAGATAAGTAAGAGAAGGTTTAAGGTATTAGTGGATCCAGCAAATAGTGTTGCAGCTCTTACTACTACAAGAGTTGTGAGAGAACTTGGAGGTAAAGTATATACGCTAAATGGTCATTTAGATCCATTATTCCCTGGTAGACACCCAGAACCTACTGTTGAGAGCTTACGTGAAACAGCAATAGTAGCTAGGACTCTGGAGGTAGACTTCGCTGTAGGACATGACGCAGATGGTGATAGAGCGATAGTTATAGATGATAAGGGACGAATACATTGGGGCGATCGTAGTGCAACATTACTGGTAGAACATCTAGTATACAAACATCCTGAAGAGCCTAAGAAGGTCTATACGGCTGTTTCATCAAGTACATTAGTTGAAGAGTACCTAAGAAAACATGGAGTAGAAGTTGTATGGACCTGTGTAGGCAGTCCAATAATTGCTAGAGAAATAGTTAAAGGTGGAGGATTAGCTGGGTTTGAGGAAAATGGAGGGTTCATGTATCCTAAACTCCTACCAGTACGAGATGGTGCCATGAAAACTGCGTTAATAATGGAGATGCTAGCATATGAAAGAATAAAGCTATCTGAAATGTTTGATAGGCTTCCTAAATACTACCCTGTAAAAACTAAGGTCCCAATGCGTAGAGAAATAGCATTAAAGGTTGTAGAAAAAGTTAAGGAAATCTATGCAGGCCGAAGAATGATAACAATAGATGGTGTAAAGGTGATAGGCAACGATTACTGGTTCCTTGTTAGACCAAGTGGTACAGAACCCCTACTAAGAGTAATGGTTGAAGCAAAAGATAGGGAGAAAGCAGAAGAACTAGCCCAACAACTAGTAAAAATAGCTAAGGAGGTGGCATCAGAACATGAAGTATAGGCTAATGGACATTCTTGCATGTCCTGAATGTAAGCATTTCCCATTGAACCTTATAGTTATCGAGAGAGAAGAATATGAACGAAAATTAGATATTAAGAAGCCGTTTTGTGAATTGTATTGTTCCTACCTAGGGAAGAAAATTGAAGAACTAAAAGAAGAAGCACCATGTGATGAGTGTATAAGATATGAGATAGTAACAGGTGTAATCTACTGTCCTAATTGTGGAAGATGGTATCCAATAATAAAGAGTATACCAAGGATGTTACCAGATAAGCATAGGAGGAAAAAGGAGGATATATCTTTCCTCGAAAAATACAAGGATAGATTACCAAGAGAAATAGTATATGAGGGTAAACCCTATAATCTATCCGAGAGATAACAATTCATATAAGCGGAGCCCTTTTTACCCTAAAAAACCATATCTAACCACCAGAACTTAAGACAAGGTGGTGTAATAAAATCATGTCTTTCTCAGAATCGTTCCTAGGAAACCTCGATGAATGGGTTAAAATGCAGAAACGTATGCTGGAAACAATAAGGAAAGTAGAGGAGGAATTAAAGAATTCAGATAGGCTAGACCTAATAGTTGCTACAAGAACAGCCTTTCAACACATGATGAAGACTATTAAGGCATTTGACCAATGGCTTCAAGATCCAATAATAATTGCCCATATGCCAAGAGAATATCTCTTAGAGGTACAAGAGAAGGTCTGGAAAATATTAGAGGAGTTATTAGAACTAGATATAACTCATACAAGTAAGTTCAGAAGCCATATGGAGAAACTATTAAGGGAAGGGAAAGTAAACCCATTGCTATGGACTAAGCCCTCTGAAAGCGAAGAAGAAATTGCTCGTAGGCGTAGGATTGGTACAATAATATAAATCAAGTAGTTATGTAGACTTAAATGAACCTCCTCCTACGCCTCCTTCTTGCACTAGATAACATTTTCACTGTAAGCTCTACTTCAGCATCTATACTCTTAACCCTAGCCTCATATTCTTTTGCATTAGCTACAATCTTATCTAATTCCTCTTTATCTAAGTTAACTTTCCCTAGAAGCTCTTTACCTATACTTGTAACTCTTAACTTCTTATTCTTAGGGTTGGTTTCAAGAGCACCAACGTAGAGTAGTGCTACTAAATCCATCTTTAAATCCTTACTTGATGGTACATTACCTATTACTAGGAAATCATAGCCTAAGTCTATGTTCTTTTCAGATTTGAGCCAGTATACAAGGTATTGGAGAGCTTTCTCAGACATCTCTTCAAACTCGTTTATTAAGTATAGTATCTTTATCTTCCTAGGATCCTTTAATACATCATTAATTGTTACAACATGACGCGTAATTATCTTCAATTCTTTAGACTTAGTCGAAGATTGTTTTGACACTTATCTGCACCCCTTGTACCCTTTGGGATTAGTGCTAGGTCTTATTTCTATCTATCTTGACGTCGAGCTCCCTAGCTAATTCTTCCAGAGCCCTTCTTCTACTAAATCCTGATCTTAATAATAAACCAATACGGTAGTCAAGGATTTCCTTAGCGGTGGTGCCATAAAGTTTATGGTACTCGCTTAAGAGGCTCTCATATATTTCGTCCTCACTTACTACCTCTTTGGTTTCGGTAGTCTCCTCAGCTACCTTAACTGCTTCAGCTGGTTCACTACGACTTAGAATCTCTTCAACTATCGTCCTAAGTTTATCACGTACATTTGAAGCATAGTATGCTGTGAAACCTGATATAGCACCTATAACAGAGTATAGGAATGCTAATGTCCACATCAATGTATCCTTTACTACCTGTGGTATAATGAACATACTTGTAAAAGATAAAGCTATAAGTGCCAAACCGTATCCTTGAGTACTTATAGGTAATAGTACTACTGATAAACCAGCTAAACCCAGTAATAATGCTACATGTAAGGTGTTCGTTACACCCATAACCCCTATATCCAAGCTGGCTATGATGAGTGGTGTTAATACATTGAATATTAGTAGCTTAAATCTGCTCTTGTATGAATAATACAATTTATGTGCTAGTTTAGCTATATTATCCGATTCCTCTTTTAGTCTTGCAATAAACTCGATACGTCCTTCTATCACGTTGTCTACGTACCATCGTGCAGTACTAGTACTTTTAGCAAGCTCAACTATGTTATACATATAATCCTTTGTTATTAATGGAGGATCACGTATATGTGCAAGAATCGATGCTGCATTGCGTAAATTGCTTATGATAACATCTAACCCTTCGCCTATGGGAGCCTCTGCCTTAGATAGGTCATGTATCATTTTTCTAAGCTTATCCCACAAAGTCTTAGCTGAATCTGGTACCAAACTAGATCACTTCTAGTCAACACACAGTCTAGCAAGCTAATAAGTCTACGATACATGTCTAATGATATTAAGGATATTAAATTTAGAGGGTCCGTTGCCGCTGAAAACCTCATAGGCCCCCAACCCCTAAGGGCTCGGCAACCAAGGTCCTCTTCATCCCCAAATACTTTGTCTACACACATTTTAAGTAAAGTTTTTATCTAGCCCGAAAAATGCTACATCTTTACGGGTGCCTTGATATGGTTGAGATAAAGGAGATACCAAGGGTAACAGAATTTAGAAGAATAGGCGCTCATAGCCATATACGTGGACTAGGATTAACAGCTGAAGGCAGGCCTAAGAAAGTAGCTGACGGACTAGTTGGTCAACTAGAGGCTAGAGAGGCAGCTGGTATAGTTGTACAAATGATTCGTGAAGGTAAGATGGCTGGTCGAGGAGTACTACTAGTAGGTCCTCCAGGTACTGGTAAAACAGCTATCGCCGTCGCTATTGCTAGGGAACTTGGAGAAGATACTCCATTTGTAGCTATGAGTGCCTCCGAAATTTATTCAACCGAGTTAAAGAAAACTGAAGTACTAATGCAAGCACTACGTAAAGCCCTTGGAGTAAGATTGAAGGAGAAGAGGAGAGTCTATGAGGGTGTAATAAAAGAGTTAAAGATAAGGAAGGTAAGACATCCATTCAACCCATATGCATGGATACCCAAGGAGGCTAAAATAACACTTTCTACAAAAGACGATGAAATGACGTTAACAGTATCAGAGGATATAACGATACAATTACTACAACAGGGTGTAAGACGGGGTGATGTTATATGGATTGATGCAGAAACAGGCAAGGTCTATAAAGTTGGTAAAGCTCGAGGCTACGAAAAAGCAAGGTATTATGATGTTGAGGCTACTAGGCTAGTAGAGATACCAAAAGGCTCGGTTAAGAAAGATAAGGAAATAGTACACACATTGACATTACACGACCTAGACGTATACTTTGCAGCACAAAGAGCAGCAATAACAGCACTATTCGGATTTGAAATGGAGAGAGAAATAAGCCCAGAGATAAGAAAAGCTGTAGACGAACAAGTAAGGAAATGGGTATCAGAAGGTCGTGGTGAAATAGTGCCTGGTGTATTATTCATAGATGACGCCCACATGCTTGATATAGAAGCCTTCAGCTTCCTTTCAAGAGCCATGGAAAGTGAGTTAGCACCAATAATAATTCTCGCAACTAATCGTGGATTAACAAAGATTCGCGGCACCGATATAGAATCTCCACATGGTATACCATTAGATCTCCTAGATAGGCTATTGATAATACCAACTAGACCATATACGGCCGATGAGATAAGAGAAATAATCAAAATAAGGGCAACTGAAGAAGATGTAGAATTAACAGACGAAGCACTAGAACTATTGACTAAGATAGGATCAGAAACCAGT
>CAYUVB010000001.1:19676-45335 GCA_964448055.1 uncultured Desulfurococcales archaeon
AGAATTAACAGACGAAGCACTAGAACTATTGACTAAGATAGGATCAGAAACCAGTTTAAGATATGCAGTACAACTCATGGAACCAGCAAGAATAATAGCTAGGAGAAAGGGTAGAGAAGAAGTAAGAGCAGAAGACATAGAGGAGGCAAAGAAACTATTCGTTGACGTAAAACAATCCGTAGAGCATGTTAAACGCTATGAACAAATGTTCTTAAAGTGAATTCGTTTTTCACTGAATCCTTTAGTATCATTTTCTTGGACACCTTATGCCTGGATTATATCTCAATAAAACAATGCTACTCTTTAAAATCCAAAAGTCTTGATAGTAGAAGTCTTTTGAGGGACTTCGAGTTCCTAATCTGTTATGAGTTTTATATTAGGCCTAAAAATAGATAGATGTATTGTTGTTATAATGACTGTTCCTACAAGCTTTTCAATGGTTTTACCGGGTTTTCGTCAATATAAATTTTAGTCCGTATCAATGTCCCTATAGAATTATCTGGTGTTTCAACTAAGTATTCTTATATAAATCATGCTATATAATGTCTAGGATGAAACCTATGATGTTAACTCCTATAACTATTGTTAGGAGTGCATATGCTATAATCTCTACTACGTTATCTCGTAAACTGGTATAGCGGTAAAAGTATACGATTAGTAGTAAAGGTGTCCAACCAGTAAGACTTATTATAACTGATAATAGTTTAATTGACTCAACGAACCAATTAACATCTGTTCCAATGAAGTATAATAATACGCCAACGCCTATGAGTGAGGCTAGTAGTGCTTGTAAATTTACTTCACGGCTAATAGGACTATGTATTACTGGGTCTAATCCTCGAGGCCAATCTCTTCTTCTCCTGTATTCATATACAACATATGCATTAACTATCATTATAGTTATTATTGCAAGGAGTGAGGATGCAAACACACCTAAAACAAATAAAGGCTTTGCCAAAGGCCCAAGGGTTCCCAGAACAGCTACTAAATCTCTTGGATTAGTAGCAACAATACCCTTAGAATGTAGGGTTATTGCTGAAAGGAATCCTATCGATAGACCAGCTAGACTTGTAAAGAATAAACCCATACCTATACTTGCAAACTCTTCGGTATAGTTAACTTTATCTTTGCTGTTAGACAACATCTCCATTACTAATGCGTATGGGGCTGCTGCAGCACCAAATACTGCAATAATATCAAGACCAGCTCTTGTAAGCATTGTTGGATCCACATAGAATGTTCCGCGAAGTAGTTCTAATAGTACTTCTGGATAATGCGTGATATATGTTATGGCCAAGTATATGTATGTAGCTAGAAATAATGTAAGTATAGACAACACTCTCTCTATTTCATCTATGCCTTTGGCGCCAGCTACAATAGAGTATGCCGCAATTCCAAGTAGTATAGCAACATATACGTAGTTAACCCCTAGTAGGTCGGATATTATGACTGAAAATCCAACAATATTAGCAGTCATGGTAGCTATATTGGCCAAGAATAAGCCTCCAGTAAACAATGCATATAGTTTTCGTCGAGTTTTGATGGCTTCTAAACCGTTAAGTTCTGATCCAACAATATATGCTAGCTGTTGAAAGAATGCAAGTATAGTAGCTGATAATAGTATTGACCAAAATAGGTTAAATCCGTAAACAGATCCTATATAAGTAAATACACCGATATTAGTTATCTCAAGACCACTACAAGCAGAAATAAAACCAGTACCAATTAATCTACTAAGCCTCCATTTCCGCAATTTGTGTAGTACCAATACCTATAACCCCGGGTTTTAAGCCAACATCTTGTCCACTCACAATGGTTGCCATTGAGTCTTCTTTCTCCTTTAGGTTACGTGTTAAATACCTTACTACTAATTTACGAATATCAGAGTTAAATTCCTCGGGATTAACAACAAGTATGATTATAGGAGGTAACTTCCTATTAATTGAATTATTGTCTGCATTGAATTTTATAGGTTGTATTATATCAAGTGGTTTAATGTTGGAATCAACTTGTAAGCTTGAATTGAATGTATTAAGGCTATTAATAGTGTTACCTTGAGATATCATGCTCAGGTTACCAACATTATTTATCTTAGTACTTGAAGTATCATCCTTTCTCTTTGATACTACATAATAGTTGTATAGTAGAGGCGCTAACCCTATTAGAGTATACAAGCTTAGTCCAAGAAGAATGTTGGCGTCCACTGGTAGACCACCTCCTCTCCTGTTTTCTCCGAATACTTACGGTACATAATCATGTACTTTTAAAATCGGAGTCCAAGATAATAGTACATCGTATCGTATTAACGCTGTTATTACAGGGTATATACTCCAATATTACTGGGGTATTATTGAATAGTTTCAGTTAACCCTCCCGTAATACCCTTAGTATAGCTTCCTTAATTCTATGAGTAGCATCGCCAGGGTTCTTGGATTTAGTTATAGCTGATCCCACAACTATTATTCTAGCACCAGCTCTCACCACATCTTCAACATTATCTTCTCTTAAGCCTCCAGCGACTGATACATTGTTCCCATAAATAGATACTATTCTTCTAACTTCCTCTAATAATGCTGAAGCTGTTATACCTCTCTCCTTTTGAACATCTATTCCTACATGGATGCCAATTATGTCTACTCCTAGATTCTTTAATTCTAATGCCCTTTCAATGGGATTCTCAACGTACATAAGATCAGCTTCAACTAGTACATCATATTTCCTCGCTGCTTCAATAGCAGCCTTAATAGTTGAATTCCATGAGAAACCCATAACAGTAATAATATCTGCTCCTGCGTTAGCAGCTAACTCTACTTCGAGGTTACCTACATCAACAGTCTTCATATCAGCAACTATTATGGCATCGGGAAACTCTTTTCGAAGAATCTTTACAGCTCTAAGTCCTTCACTTTTTATTAATGGTGTTCCTGCCTCTAGGATATCAGCACCATTATCCCAGGCCATTCTAGCTATTTCCAATGCCTTGTCGAGATCTATTAGATCTAATGCGACTTGAAGATTAGGTTTACTTAAATCAGGTTTAGGCATATCAGTTCTCCTCGCTATTCTTTAAACCTACCTAGAGTTATTATACCTAGGCTTAGATAAAAAGCATGTATGATAGGTAAGTGCAGCTAGGAATTTAGGAATTACATATATGGTGAAGTAATCCTTGGAAAAATACATCTTTGTAACAGGAGGAGTACTTTCAAGTGTTGGTAAGGGGACGGTTACAGCAAGTATAGGCCTAATTTTAAAGTCTATGGGTTATAGTGTTACAGCGATAAAGATAGATCCATACATAAACGTAGATGCTGGAACAATGAATCCCTACATGCATGGCGAAGTATATGTAACAGAGGATGGAGGTGAAACAGACCTAGATCTCGGTCATTATGAAAGATTCCTTGATGTAAATCTGTCTAAGAGAAACAATATCACGACTGGCCAGATATATCTCAGTGTAATAGAAAAGGAACGACGTGGAGAATATCTGGGCCAGACTGTTCAGGTAATACCACATATAACTAACGAGATTAAAGAAAGGATAAGGGAAATATCAAGAATACAACAAGCAGATATAACATTAGTTGAAGTAGGTGGAACCGTTGGTGATATAGAAAGTCTACCTTTTCTAGAAGCTATAAGGCAAATGAGGCTTGAGTTAGGCGAAGAAAATACGTTATTCATACATGTAGCGCTTGTACCAATTTTATCCGTTACAGGTGAGCAGAAAACTAAACCAGTGCAACATAGTGTTCAAGAATTACGTAGAATAGGAATACAGCCTGATGCAATAGTAGCTCGTTGTTCCAGAATACTTGAGCCTGAGGCTAAACGTAAAATAGCATTATATGGTAATGTACCTGAAGAAGCTGTATACACAAGCTATGATGTTGAAACAATATATGAAGTACCACTTATACTAGAAGAGCAAGGAATAGGTAAATATATTACAAAGAAGCTTTGTTTAAAGTATGTAAAACCTAGATTAGATGAATGGAAAGAGTTCGTAAAGAAAATAAAGGAATCCACTATACCAATCAAAATAGGTATGGTTGGCAAGTACACAAAATTAAAAGATAGCTACCTTAGCATAATCGAAGCATTAAAACATTCCGCAGCAATGCTAAAGGTAAAACCAGTACTCAAATGGATTGAGGCAACAAATATCGAAAAAGGCTTAATTGATGTAGAAAAAGTATTAGAAGACGTTGATGGAGTGATAATACTTCCTGGGTTCGGTAAGAGAGGTGTTGAAGGAAAAATAAGAGCAATAACATTTGCGCGTGAACACTATAAACCTCTCCTAGGAATATGTTTTGGAATGCAGTTATCCGTAGTGGAAATTGCTAGAAATGTAGCTGGTTTAGGGAACGCACATACAACTGAAGTTGACCCATCAACACCTCACCCTGTAGTAACTCTGCTTGAGGGTCAAGAGAAGATAGATAGGCTTGGAGGCACCATGAGACTTGGGGCACAACCTATAAGGATAATCAAGGGTACTCTTGCTGATAAAATATATGGTGGAGTAGAGGTAGTATATGAAAGACATAGACACAGATACGAGGTAAACCCTAAATATATAGAGGTCTTAGAAGGTGTTGGATTAAGAATTAGTGGCGTAAGCTTAAGTAATCCTAAATTAGTAGAATTCATAGAGTATAAGGATCATCCATTCTTCTTTGGTACACAACCGCATCCAGAGTTTAAGAGCAGGCCCTTAAGGCCTTCACCAGTATACTTAGCTTTTCTTGAAGCAAGTATGAAAACTTCAAATAGAGTGGATAGGTAAATATTATGGCTGAATAGAGAACTTGGTAAACCTACGGTATAAACAATATACGTATTTCCTTGACATTAGTGGAACATACCTTCTTTACACCGCGTTGTCCAGGCCTGTACGATACTTTGATCAACCCTGCTTCCTCAAGCTTTCGTATTTGTGCACTAGCATTAGCTTTACTTTGACCTATTATTCTTGCGACCTCACCTACATCGGCCTCGTTCTCAAGTAGATATCTTAGAATCTTTAACCTAGTAGGTGATGCTAATGCTTGGACTACACGTTGAATATATTCATCACCTATCACTATTAGTGTACCGTTTTCCTCATATATTCCAGGTTTATTCCACTTATATCCGCTGGACCCCTCAGTAGACAAGTCTACACCCCCGCTAACTGTTCACTAGAGAACTTATAAGAGCTTTTCTTTAAACAGTACTAAGCTCACAAATAAATATTAGGTTTCCCAGAACCTTATTAGTCTAGGAGTAGCAGTATTGAGTAAACTAGCATACATATACAAGCAACTTAATAATAGAGACTTTAAGGTATTACTAGTATTAGAAAAGTATCTAACACAATACGAGTACGTGCCAGTAGAACTTATAGAGAAAGAAGCTAGATTACCACCGCAACAGCTAGCTATGAGTCTTTCAAAATTAAGTAAGCTTAAATTAATACAGCGTAGACTCGGTTATCTTACAGGTTATAGATTAACCTATGTAGGATACGATTGTCTAGCTATAAGAAGTCTCGTACAAAGAGGAGTTCTTGCAGCATTAGGAGACCGCATGGGTGTAGGCAAGGAAAGTGATGTATACGTAGGACTTACCCCTACAGAGGAGAAAGTCATAGTAAAATTTCTTAGAATAGGTAGAACTAGTTTTAGACAAACAAGAAGAGTAAGAGACTGGGCTGAGGGTAAACCAGAGTATGGTTGGCTCATGCAGTCAAGGGTTGCGGCTGAGAAAGAATACAAGGCACTAGAGTTATTATTTAAAGTTAACGCCAAGGTACCTAAACCTTATGGTAGAAGCCGCCACGTAATAGTAACCTCTTATCTTGAAGGCATAGAACTATATCGTTATCAGAACCCTGTTGACCCTTACCATATGCTTAAGATTATACTTGACACATTAAGGAAGGCATACATGGATGTAGGGATAGTTCATGGAGATTTAAGTGAGTACAACGTCTTAGTAGTGGTATCAGATGAAGCTGAAGAACCATATATAATAGACTGGCCCCAATACGTTTATCGCGAGGATCCCCAATCAGAGTATTTATTAAGGAGAGACATAGACTATATTGTAAGATTCTTTAAACGTAAATATAGGTTAAACGTAGATAGAGATAGGGCACTTCGATACGTCCGGGGAGAATTAGATGAATTATAGTGCTAGGAAAGCCCTAGTAATGGGTGTGGACCTAGTATCATATGGTGGTAAAGGCAGGACACCACGCTATGCCATGGTATTGCTTAAGGATGGGGAGGCTCTATTAGAAAATCCCGATGTAAGTTTACATAGACTCATTAGACTATTATGGGAGTACAAGCCCGATATACTCGCTGTAGATAATGTATTTGAATTAGGAGGTAGTGAGAGAAAGCTGGTTAAATTCTTCAATATGTTACCCCCTACGGTTAAAGTCATACAAGTTACTAGATGGCAGGATGAATTTGTAGATGTTAAAGAAGCAGCTATGAGAGCGGGTATAGGATATATTCAAGGCAAGCCTACTCCTTTGAAAACCGCTTACATGGTAGCGTTGATAGCATCAAGAGGTTATGGTGTTGAAGTAAAACTCTATGAGGAAAAAACTAAGATCATAGTATCACGTACGGCTAGCATCGGACCTGGAGGTATGAGTCAGAATAGATATAAGCGTAGGCTAAGAGGTATAGTCCTAAGTCTTACAAGGAAGATAAAAGAAGCACTTGATAAGCATGGTTTAGATTATGATTTGACCTTCCGTAAATCTGGTGGTGGCTTAGAAAGCAGTGTATTTACGGTATATGCTCCAAGAGAAAAACTGTATGGTATAGTTAAACCACTACGTACAAGCGATGTACGAGTTGAGATAAGACCCATATATAAGCCAAAGATAAGTTTCCTTAACCGTGAGGAGTCAAATACTGTTCAAAGATATCTTATAGTAGGTGTTGATCCTGGTATATCTACTGGTTTAGCAATATTGGATATAGACGGTGTACCATTAGAGATTATTAGTGGAAGAGGATTAGACAGGGTAGACATAGTAAACCGTATCCTATCTTATGGTATCCCCATAGTTATTGCAACTGACGTAAATCCTGCACCAGATGCTGTTAAGAAATTAGCTTCAATGTTCAATGCTGTACTTTATGTGCCGCCACAAAGTCTTAGTAGTGATGAGAAAAGACAGTTAGTAGAAGAATATGTTTCAAGATATCATTGGCTAAGAGTAGAGGATTCACATCAAAGGGATGCTCTTGCAGCTGCTATAAGAGCTTATCACAACGTAGAATCAAAGCTTAGACAAGTCGGTAGCTACCTATCCAAGATAGGTCTGGAAGTGTCTATAGATAATATTAAAGCAGCAGTTATTAAAGGTAAAAGTATTGCTGAAGCAGTTGAAGAAGAGATAGCAAAATTATATGAAGAAACAGAAGAATTAGAGGAGAAGCCTAGACCCCCTGAGAAGCAGGAGAAACCAGAATATAGCATTGTAGAAGAGAGGTTAAGAGAAGAGCTAAAGGAAGTTAAGCAAGAGAAAGAGCATCTAAGGGAACGGGTAAAAGAGCTTGAGAAACGTATACGAGAGCTAGAATTCGAGTTAAAATATGTAAAAGCAACCCGTAATCCGGAGGAGGAGGCAGCACGTACGATAGAGATGCTTAGAAATGAGGTTAAAAGACTAACAGAATATGCTAAGAGCCTCGAGAAAGAACTTAACAAGCTTAGAAACGACATAGCCTTGTATAAGAAGTATTTCATACAAATACTACGTGGAGAAGTTATACCAGCGCGTCGACTACATATGCTTACATCCGATGCATTAGTAAAATCTGAGAAAATCCTAGGAGAAATAAAGAAAGGAGAAATACTTTACGTGGAGAACCCTGGTTATTTTGAGTTAGATGCCATAGAAAAGTTAGCTAAGGTAAAAGTTAAAGCAGTACTATTAGATGATATTGAAGGTAAGGGTTTGATAGATGCATTGAAGAAAAACCTTATACCGGTATTGAGATTAAATGAATATCTCGTAGGCGAGTTATTCGATGTAATTCTAGTTAGAACCGACGTAGTACTAGATGCTGACAAAGTAAGGAAAGAGCTAGAAGAAGAACGTAGAAAACTAGAGAAATCACAATTGCTAGAAATACTAAAAGAATACCGTAGTTCAAGAAAAGCCGAACTGGGTTTCTAGAACAGTATTACCTTCTCATCTAGTATTAGCTTTGTTACGTCACGTATTTTCTCCAGGTATTCATTAACTATACTCTGTATTTCATGAGTCATATCATTAGTTAATCTTTCCTCTGGTAAGACTTTTACATTAGCTACAAGTGGGTCATTGATAGGTCTACCAATCTGGCTAAGTATTTTAACGTAAACTTCCCTTATACCTTTGACTTCATTATATATTCTTTCAGCCACTATCTTAGCTAGAACGTTATAGATCTTACCAACGTGGCTTACTGGGTTCTTTCCTGCAGTAGCTTCAAGGCTCATAGGGCGCATAGGAGTAATTAACCCATTAACGCGGTTACCCCTACCAGTAGCACCATCATCTCCATGTTCTGCTGATGTACCTGTTACAGTTAAATATATTATACCCTTATCGGGTCTATCAGCTACATTAACATGTACACATATTTCATAGTCCGGCGCTATTCTTGATGCAAGATTCAATACACGATTAGTTATCTCTTCTTTAACTGCGAGATAATGATCTAGGTCTGGTATAAGCTTAGAAATCGTAGCGGCAGCAACAGTTAAATCTATTGTTTTATCTCTACGTAATCCCATAACTTTTACGTCTTCGCCTACTTCTGGAAGCTCTTTTTTAACCTTAGGTGAGTTAAGGTAACGTTCTGTCTCATACACTAATTTCTCTAGAATGGTCATCGGAGCATATCCTACGCCAAAACTAGTATCATTAGCAAGAGGCATCTTCTTACCTAATTCATATACTCCAACAAGATCAACGCTTCCTTTGCCTATCTTATAATCTACTACAACATGTTCTTCTGGATCAAGGTATCTAATATTATTCTTAATCCATTCTTTAGCAGCACCTAAAAGTAGTGTACCAATAGGTATTGGCTCTATACCACTGCTTGTTTTAACTTCAGTGGTCGCTCTTCCAGCAATTATAATGTATATTGGTTGTAATACTTCGCCTCCACCGAAACGAGGGTTAGCTTGACCGCCAACCAATAGCACTTTGTCTAGATTATGGTGTAGTATCGTCCCATAGTGTTCAATATAATATTTTGATAATGCGCGACTAGCGGCTTCAGCAATAGAGTCGGCTATGTAATCAGGGTGTCCTACACCCTTTCTTTCAACTAGTTCTACGCTTAGTGTCTCTACTGGTTGCCACTTGACTTCCTCTACAACTATATTCCTCGCCATATTATATCTCCCGGTTTGTAGCCGTATGTTTCAGAAACTATAACTCTTTCGTGCACTCTCTGCGTCAGCTGATTCCTGGGAGTAATCAGTAGAATTTTTCAGAACTATATGTCAAAACTATTTTATCACGATATTAATGATACTAGATACCTACATGTATGAATTCATTGTCGTCGGTAGTTGTCGGTAGTTTATCGTTTACTCCTTACTATATGTTCTTGCTAAGGCTTCAAGGGTTATAGAAATCCTTAAGCTTTGCTTGATGATAATCAAGGCTAACGAATAATATATTACTTCCTCTTATCAATGCTGTACCATAGTTTGCTATAGGTTCTTCAGTACCCTCCTTTACTTCAACACAGTCATCTAGTATTAAGTTCATAGTGTTATCACTTAACCTTAACTTACCAATATATTCACTACCATCCTTTAATTTAACAAGTACTACACGATTAACAGCACTCCTTAGATACTTCAGAGGACTTTCAAGTCTCGGTGTTGAACTCATACATCAACCCTCTCTAAACATTAACAGTCTTTCCCGGATGTTTGATTAGGATATTCGTCATTGAAGCTAGGGTAGGAGCCAGTATTTAAGTCTTGAGGCTGTCTTATTCAAAGAGATCCACTTTATTAATATATGGCTTTTTAGTTACTCCTTCTTTCCTTTTAACATATATGCAGTCTTTCACGTTATCAGGTTCTATACCTGGTAGGCAATTTCTTTGCTTTAGAAGTGTATGCACTAATATTCCATTATCTTTTAATAGGTTCTCTAGGTTCATCAAAGTATTTTCTTTATTCTCTATTAAATCGAGTACAGTTATAACATATATTTTGTTAAAGCTTTCTTCCCTAAATGGTATGTATTCTATATCAGCTTGAATTAAATCTACTTTAGGGTTAGGAATTACGTTTTTGTCTAGACATAAATTCAACATTCCAATGCTAACATCTAATCCAACATAATATTGTGGTATTAATCCCATTTCATTAAAATATTCATAGAGTAGACATGTCCCACAACCAGCATCGAGTACTCTATCGTTATTAGTAGGATACAATCCTTTCTTTACTATTACTTCGTATTTACTATACTGTTCATCACGATAAAGTTCATCATAGCTCTTAGCTGTGACATCATATTTTGCTCTAACGCTTACCTTTGCTGATGAATTCAAGTAGGCTAACACCGCTTCTAGTAGTTTTCTCTTTTTCTCGATCAAGAATACCTCTAAGTCTCTTCAAATTTAATTGCTTATACTCTAAGCCTAATCTCTCAAGTAGTTCCAGTGCCGATTTAGTAATGTTTGGAGCCGCTAATATACCTCTTACCTCCTTACCAAGAGATTTCTTCACAGCTTGAACGTAGCGATATAATTGGTTTACAGCATCTTTAGTAGCTGTTACTCTCTTCAACTCTATTACAACGATTTTCCCGTCTTTATCAACCCCATAGAGATCTACAAAACCTGGTTCAACGGGCTTCTCAATACTTGTTATTGTTAACCCATCTTCAATTATTTCGGGGTGTCGAGCTAATAGATCACGTATATCATGTTCGCTCATATATTCTACGAATTCAGCTACATCGCTTAGACTTGAAACGATAACTAAAGCTACGTCGCTTATCCTAACAGTTACTACCTCGTGAGGACGTGCCCTAACAGCTTTAATAACTAACAAACCTCCCTGTACACTAACTTCTATTATGCTTGACTGAGGTTGCCAGTTTACGGGCGAGTAACCACTAGGTCTATGAACTAGGAAAGCCCGGTCATTCTTTACTATTATTATTCTCTCGCCTTCACCTAATGTGCTTGCTCCGCGACCTTCATAATCAACACTACATGAGGCAAGTATTAGTACTACTTTGTGTTGGGCAATTGCATTCCTGATTATATTAGCATATTCTTCTAAGCTTAGTCCTTGGTAGACTCTTACATCCAACCCTGGTTCTCCAGGGCAATTTGTATTATCGAACTAGTCTATAAGATCAACCTCAGTAATATGGAATCTAAGCCAGGTTTTTAAATAAAGGTGGTTAAGTAACTTATTACGATGAAGAGGAAGTATTGGAGATAGATGTGGGATGAAAGTAAAGCTTTTGGCATTTGATAGTATGGGAGTAAGGTCTATGGCTACTTCTATAGAGACAAGTGAAGCCAAAATAATAATTGATCCTGGTGCAGCTTTAGCTCCTAGAAGATATGGTTTACCTCCACATCCATTAGAATACGAGAGATTAAATGAAGCATTGAAGATTATTAGAAAGGAATTAGTCGATACGGATATAGTTATTATAACCCATTACCACTATGACCACTATCTACGTAATGAAGATGACGCAGAGTTTTATAATGGTAAGAAACTTTATGTGAAAGACCCTTATACAATGATAAATGCTAGTCAAAGAATTAGAGCATACAGATTACTTAAGAAGAATAGAATTGAGGAGTTAGCTAAGGAGCTTATATTCGCGGATGGTAAGATAGTGGAATATGATAAGGTTAAACTATACCTCTCTCAACCTGTTCCCCATGGTGAGGAGGGTACACCACTAGGATACGTGGTTATGGTCATGGTTGAAGAAGATGGGTACAGAATACTCCATACAAGCGATGTACAAGGGCCTATATCTGATAAAACATTAGACTTAATACTTGAATGGAAACCTAATATGATAATACTATGCGGTCCACCAACATATTTCGAAGGATACAAGGTGTCAATGGAGTCTGTTAGAAGAGGACTAAATAATATGCTTAAATTATTGGAATTAAAAGAACTAGAGACAATAATAGTAGACCATCACTTATTAAGAGATCTTAATTATCGTGAGCGGATAGATGAATTACTTAGGTTATCTAAAGCTTATGGGATAAGAGTGTATAATGCAGCTGAGTATATGGGGCAAGAGGTTAATCAGCTAGAAGCACGTAGGAAAGAATTATGGGGGAAGGAAAGTGGTTAAAACACTATTCGTAATAGAGCATTTAGAACCTAAGCTCTCTCAATGGTTGTTACTAGAATATAAACATGCCTTAAAGATCGTGGGTAAGGAAAACTTAATGATAACAAACGCTAAGGGGTTAAAGAACGTATTAAATAAGATAGCAGTAGTTTTTGAGGAAAGTATCATAGAATTACTGGGTACTAAAATCAAGCCTAATAGAGTGATAGTACTAGAGCCTAAGGCTGAGAAATTATTGCAACCAGAGGACTTTATTGAGCATACATTGGTCATAATAGGAGGGATAATGGGTGATCATCCACCTAAAGGTAGAACATGGACGCTCCTTACAAGTAAACTTTTAGGAATAGCTGAACCTAGAAGTCTAGGTTCATATCAATTTAGTATAGATGGAGCAGTATACATGGCCTACCAGGTTTCAAAGGGTAGGAGACTTGAAGACATAAAGGTAATTCACGATGTAGAAATAGAGATTCCTTCACCATATCCAGGTATTCAAGCTACAATAAGATTACCATATGCGTACCCAGTTGTTAATGGTAAACCTCTATTAGCTCCAGGCCTCATGGATTACCTCAAACACAACATAGTAATTGATGAAGAAGAACTATTATCAAGTAAAGATTAAATTCTGTAATTAAGATGTAGTATAGTATTGGGCACTGACAGCCGTGTGCTTCTCGGCTAGGATGAGGTGCCCTGTCACGGCCCCCCAGATACTGTTTCGTTACCTAAAGGCATTGGTGGTAATGTTAAATCGAATAATGTAAACCATGTTAAAAGCCATGCTCCAAAGTACAGTGTAACACCTTTACCAATAATATACGTTCTCTTAACATCCTTAAACATATACCATACAATTGGTATAGAAGCTAAGTATAATGCTATCGCAAAAGACCATCCAATAATACTTTCAACCCATCCTCCACTAAGCTTCACAATTCTACCATCAATTAACCAAAATAATATGCCTACAATTATACCCCAGATAAGCCTAAGAGTCATGATTCTTCCTTCAATGCCTATTTTAGCCCATATGCCATGTAACCTCAATCCTACTTATCCCTCTACTACTGGGTAAGTAAAGCGAGAGTGGTATAAAGCTATGCCTAAGAAATCTATGACAATAGTAGACGTTAAGGCATGGATTGCTGAAACTAGAAGTATGTTAAAGGGCTCTAGGATAGTTAATGTATATCATATCGATAACATAGTCATACTTAAATTATGGACGAAAGGTAAAGAGGGGAAACAGAACCTTCTAATAGAACCTGGTAAAAGAATTCACTTAACTGAATATGAGCATAAAGTAAATGAGACCGCAAAGGTGTCGTCTTTTGCAGCGGGTCTACGAAAACATATACGTGGTGCTGTGCTAGAAGATTTATTACAAATTGGTAGCGATAGAATAGTAGCATTAAAGTTGGCATCTCATGGCAACATCTATTATTTGATAGCTGAACTAATACCTAGAGGAATAGTAGCTCTAGTAGACAATGAGTGGAGAATAATATACTCTTCAGAATACCGTGAAATGAAGGATAGAATAATAAGAAGAGGGGAAAGGTATCAACCACCTCCTCAACCACCGAATATAGAAGAGCTAAGCATTGACAATGCAATGAAACTATTAAGTAAAGGTAAGGATATTGTAAGAGGAATGGTCAGGGGATGGGGGTTACCAGGAGAGTTTGCTGAAGAAGTACTGGCAAGGCTAGGTATAGATAAAAATAAGAAACCCAATGAATTAAATATGGAAATAATAGAGAAAATTCTTGATACAGTCAAGGAGATTATACGTAACATAAGTTCAGGGAATATAGAGGCTTATCATGTTGAAGTTAATGGGAAAGTAGAAACAGTATTACCATATAAACCCCAATCATTCTGGAATGCCAAGCTAATACCTTTTCCATCATTTAACAAAGCCTTAGACGAATACTTCATTAGAATAGAGAGAGAAGAACGAGCATTTAAAGAGAAACGTGAAATAGAAGAACTTGAATCTAGAATAAAAGCTAGTATTGAGAACCAGAAAAAACTCATAGAAGAATACGAAAGGAAAGCAAGAGAATACAAGACCATAGCTGATAAACTATCTATGAAATATGTGGAACTTGAAGAAATACTGAACTGTATAAACGATGTTATAGACAAAGGCGCTTGGAATCAATTATCAAAATGTAAGGGTGTTATAGAATACAATAGACACGGAGGCATAATAAAAGTTAAGGTAAATGACTTAATAGTAACCGTTAAGCCTAGGCAAAAACCGTATGATGTAATAAAGACTTTTTATGACGAGTCTAAGAACTATAAGAGAAAAGCTGAGAAGGCTAAGGAAGCATTAAGAGACCTAGAACAGAGGCTTAAAGAACTAGTAGAGAAGGCAATAAAGTTGGAGTTAAAGTCTAAAGCTAGGATTAAGCGAAGAGAATGGTATGAGAAATACCACTGGTTAATTACAAGTAACGGTTTTCTTGTAATAGGCGGAAGAAATATAGACCAAAATGAATCCATTGTAAGAAAGTTGTTAGAACCAAATGACGTATTCATGCATGCCGATATTCATGGGGCCCCTGTGATAGTTATTAAGACTAATGGTAAAACACCTACACAAGAGGATTTAGAGGAAGCAGCGGTAATAGCTGGTTGCTACAGCAAAGCCTGGAAGCAAGGACTAGGATACGTAGAAGTTTACTGGGTTAAAGGTGAACAAGTATCAAAGTCTCCTCCTAGCGGCGAATACTTGCCTAAAGGGTCATTTATGGTTTATGGTAAGAGGAATTATATTAGAGTAGAACTTCAGCTAGCCATAGGGGTAGAAATACTAAAGGACGGGACACCACGCGTAATAGCTGGTCCACCAAACCTCATAGAGAAACGTGCACGATATTCCGCAATTCTTATACCAGGTGATCAAGATCCCTCAAAAATAGCTAAGAAGTTAAAGGAGTACTGGGTTAAGAGAGCAGTAGAAGAGGAGAAGCCTATAATAGAGACTTTAACTATAGATGATATACGTGAAAGAATACCCGGTAGAAGCCGGGTCATAAAATTAAAACCGTGATCTTAGGTGACTTGAATTCATGGGTGAAGAAAGACCTTTACTCGTAAGGGATGTAATGGTATCCGATCCCGTAACAGTACCACCCAATACTAGTGTAAGGGAAATAGCAAAGATAATGAAGGAGAAGAATATAGGAAGCGTAATAGTAGTAGAGAATGATAGAATGGTAGGAATAGTGACTGAAGAAGATCTTATACGAAGAGTATTAGCTGAAGGAAAGGATCCGGAACGTACACGAGCAGCAGATGTTATGACACGTCCAGTAGTATATGTATCACCAGATACTGAGCTTAAAGAAGCTGCACTATTAATGGCGAGACTTGGAATAGGTCATTTACCAGTAGTAGAGGGTAGTAGAGTTGTAGGAATAATAGCAGAGTACGATATAGTTAGGCTTACGCCAGAATTAATAGAACTACTATATGTTAAAGGGAAACTTGGTTCATCAGAAACAATGGAGTTAGGATAATAAATGCTTCTACTCTAAGACCATTGATTCAATGCATCTAATTTATTCTCGTAGCCTAATCTATATTTATCTGTGTAGCTAATATACTGTATGGGTGTAATAGCCTTCGCTATATCTGTGTCACTACTTTTCTCGAAAGAATATCCTGTTCTTAAGCCAGATGAACCAGCTCTTCGTGCTAGAAGAGTTATGAGAGATACTGGTTTAAGAATAATCCCAGTAGTTGAAAACGGTATACTTAAGGGAATTGTTAGTAGGCTTGGTGTGCTAAGTATAACTTCGGCTAGATCTAATCTTAGGGTTGCAGATATAGCTGAGGAACCATTAGTAGTACTTAGACAAGAGGAAAAGCTGAGTGAAGCAGTAGATAAGATGCTTAGTGTCGATGAATGGTACGCACCGGTGGTTGACGAGGCAAATAGGTATAAGGGTGTACTAGGGTTAGAACACATTATTTCATACTACCTACGTAAAGAAGATAAGCCAAGTAGCTTAATGAAGCCTGTTGAAGAGTTCATGACAAGTAACGTAGAAGCAGTATATGCTGATGAACATATCTCATCGTTATGGAAGAAGATATTGGAATACCGTTATGCTGGTTATCCCGTATTGGATAGTAAGGGTAGACTTGTAGGTGTGGTTACCCAATATGATTTAATAAGACACGGTTTTACTAGAATAGACTTTGAATCTGAAAGCCCTCCCAGAAAAGGGCCACGTATAAGAGAAATAATGTCTACACCGCCAATAACAGTTAGACCAAGTGATCCACTAGTTAAGGCAGCTGAAATAATGCTTGATAGAGGTATTGGCAGAGTATTAGTGGTAGATATTCGTAACGAACTATTAGGTATTGTTGATAGAGAAGATATTGTTAAAGCTATTATGGGTAGATCATAAAAAGATAATCCTTTTATCATGAGCTTTACAAAAATTATGTAGAGGGAAGAGTATACTTGTATAGATCTGGATCTAGACCTAGGAGAGTAGAAGGATACAGATGGCTGAGAAGTGATGGGACACCTAACTTCTCAGACCACGTATATCGTCGTGAAGGAAGCATAGTTAGAGTAGCCAAGACCGACCTTAAGACAGCCTCTCCTACAACACCTGTGCTTGAGCTTGCAGAAACCATGACATACAACAATATTAGAAGTATACCTGTAATCAACAGTAGGCTAGAGTTAGAGGGATTAGTATTAGCAACCAATATAGTAAATTATATTGGTGGTGGCGAGCTCTATAACATTGTAGTAGAACGTCATAATAAGAATATTTACAGCGCCTTAAGGGAGCCAGCTTCAACTATTATGATAAGAAATCCTATAATAGCGTATACGACGGATAAGATAACAAGTGTAATAGAAAAGATGATACTTGAAGGTATAGGTGTAGTACCAATACTAGACGAGGAAAACAAGATCTATGGCATAGTAACTGAAAGAGATTTTGTAGAATACTTCGCTGAAAAAGAGGAAATAGGAGTAAAAGTATCAGAGGTTATGTCTAAAAATGTCATAACAATTGAGCGAGATTCTACTCTAAAGAAAGCAGCTGAAACTATGATTAAGCTGGGGTTTAGGCGTCTGCCAGTAGTTGAGGACGATAAAATCGCGGGAATGATAACAGCTAAAGATATTGTCAGATTTATTGGTGATCACGAAATATTTAAGAAGACTGTTTCAGGCGACATCGAAGAAGCCTTAAACATTCCTGTAATAGAGGTAGCGAATAAGTTCGTATACACAATAGATCCTTCAGCGGATGTAAGTCGGGCGGCAAGATATATGATGGAGAAGGGTATAAGTAGTCTTCTCGTAGTAGAAGATGAAAAACTTGTTGGGATAGTAACTGAGAGAGATATCCTATATGGTATACTTACAAGAGGTAAGAGGGAATAAGTATGCCTGCAAAAGTTTCATCATATATGTCCTCACCTGTAATAGCTGCATCACCTTATGATAATCTTGCACACATACGTAATTTGATGATAAGGCATCATGTAGGTAGAGTAGTAATAGTAGAAGATAGTAAGCCTATAGGGATAATAACTAAAAGCGACTTCATTAGAGCATTATTTTCTAGGCGCAGGTACACTAAGCCTTTAGAGGAAATTAAAGCTGAAGAAGTAATGACGAGGGATCTAATAGTAATAGAGGAGAATAAAAGTATAAAGAATGCTGCAAAATTAATGATACGTTATGGTATTAGTGGATTACCTGTAGTTACACGTGATGGTGGACTAGTAGGAATAATAACGTTAACTGATCTAACTAGAGCCTATGCTGAAAGGTATAGGGGAAGACTACGTGTGTTTGATGCTATGAGGAAGGATCCTCCAATAGTTTCACGTAGTCATAGTCTATTCTATATAGCTGACTTGTTATCAAAGGATCCTGCTGGGAAAGTAATAGTAGTTGAAGGGAATAAACCTGTGGGAATAATAACTAAAAGTGATGTAGCATTCTTGAACACACTATTATTATCCCATAACATAAAGTACATTAAGAGAACTAGTATCGAGAAAGGACGAGCAACAGCCGTAAGAATATATGCTATACCTATAGCAGCTGATATAATGACACCTAACCCGTTAACAACTAAGCCATTAGAGGATTTAGCCTTAGCAGCTGACACAATGATTAAGAATAATATTAGTGGCCTCCCAGTAGTAGATGATGAAGGCAATCTCATGGGTATAGTCACTAAGATTGAAATAGCTAGAGCTCTTTCAAAACTTTAGCTCTCTAGTAGGAGTGTAAGAGGTTTCTGGATCATGAGCTTAAGAGAGAAGGCTCAAGTAAAAGTAGTTGATGTTATGGAAAAGGAGTTTCCAAAAGTAGATAAAAACGAAACATTATATCATGCAGTCAAAATTATGGAGAAGTATGGTTATGATAGAGTAGTAGTTCTAGATGAGGGTAAACTTGTTGGTGTAGCTACGAAAAAGGATATCATAATGAAGCTTGGTACCGAACGTACCAGAAGAGCGACACCTGGTGGGATGCATATATCGAGCTTTATGACTCCTAACCCTATCACAGTAAATCCTAATACTACGGTAGGTGAAGTATCTAAGATCATGATATCCAAGGAGATAAGCAGCCTTCCTGTTGTAGAAGAAAACGAATTGATAGGCTTGGTAACAAAGTGGAGTATAGCAAAGTTGTTAGAAGACGTAGAAATACCTGTAAGAGAAGTTATGAGTACAAGTCCTATAGCAGTAAAATTATCTGATCGCGTATTACATGTAAGACAGCTCATATTAAATGAAGGTTTAACATTCATACCAGTAATAGATGAAAATGGAAGAGTTATAGGTTCAATATCAATAGACGAGGTAGCAGATGCCTTATTCACATTCCATGATATAGTACCTGAAAAGCATAGGAGAGAAAGAATGATGCACCTACTTGTATCAGATATAATGAGACTAAGACCTCCGAAGATCCAAGCAACAGACCCTCTTGGGGAAACCATAAAGGAAATGAGGAAAAGAAGATATCGCGGAGCAATAGTAGTAGATAACGAAGATAGACCTATAGGTGTCGTAACTTTAACTGATATAACAGAATATCTTGCAACAATGAGTTAACTTCTTTTAACTCTTTTACTAAAAAGACTTGAGAACTCTATTTTTAAACCCCATACACTGTTATACAGTATTCTAGGATAAACTAGCATTGAAGGAGAATAAAACGATGAACAAGAGCGTAGAAGATATGAAATTCGTTGTAGATACTATGCTCGGCGATCTTGCTAGATGGTTACGTATCCTAGGCTATGATACTAAGTACTCTAAAGATTATGAGGACTGGCAACTACTAAGGATAGCTGAAAATGAATCAAGAGTACTCATTACAAGAGATAGAGGATTATATTGGCGTGCTCGCCGTAAAGGTATTAGTACTATATTAGTAGAGGCTGACGACATAGCTAAAAGACTCTATACTGTAGCCATAAGATACCCTATTAGACTATATGTAGACTTTAATCTTACGCGATGCAGTATATGTAATACACCCTTAGTGAAAACGGATAAGGAGAGAGTAAGAGGTAAAGTACCTGAACCAGTATACAATAAGTATCATGACTTCTGGGTTTGCCCTAAATGTGGTAAAGTTTACTGGAGAGGAAGACACTGGGTTAAGATAGAGGAAATACTAGGACAAGTTAGGGGGATGGTAGATGAGTGGAAAAGAACCCGTTCACCCAAGAGAGTTAAGCTTTGAGGAAGGAGTATTCTTAGTAAAGCTTGCTAGAAAAGCCGTTGAAGAATTTCTCAAGAAAGGAATTAAGATAAAACCACCAGAAAACACTCCATCAAGATTACTAAGACCTGGTATGACGTTTACTACAATAGAAGTATTCCATGATTACCATAGACGTAGCTTAAGAGGATGTATAGGTTACCTACAACCTATTACAAGCCTCGTTCAATCAGTAATAGATACAGCTATACAAGCAGCTGTTGAAGACCCACGGTTTCCGCCTATGGAGTTAAACGAGCTACCTCTTGTCACCTTCGAAGTATCAGTATTATCTGTGCCAAAGTTGTTAAGAGTAGAGAATAGATGGGATTTACTTAAGCATGTAATAGTAGGCAAACATGGACTCGTTATTGAGAGAAGAATACACAAGGGAACACTCTTACCACAAGTACCAGTAGAATACGGATGGGACTCTGAGACATTTCTAGCTGAAACATGCATTAAAGCTGGTTTAAGTCCAGACTGCTGGCTAAACGATAAAACAAGAATATACGTTTATGAAGCAAGACTTTGGAGAGAAAAAGAACCCCTAGGTGAGGTAGAAGAAAGAGATATGGTAAGAGAATTAGAAGAGCTTTGGGGTAGAAAACAACATAGCAGGTAAAGTTAGTTTTAAAAGGGTAATCTAATTTTTCGTTCCGTGGCAGAGTGCTAGATACTAGGTGTAACTAATGAGTGAAGAATTATTTGGATTAATTCTGGGATACAGGAGGGGTACGAATACACAATATCCTAATGAAGTATTAGCAAAGGTGTATGGTGTTGATGATAAGAATAGTGCTTCAAGGCTAATAGGATGGAAGGCCATATACGTAGATAAGCATGGTAATCGATACAACGGCAAGGTCATAGGAGTCCACGGAAGAAAAGGCGTGATACGAATAGTGTTTAAGCCTAATCTGCCGGGTCAAGCTATTGGCGAGGAATTCAAACTTATACCGCCATCTAGACAGGAGTAGTTTGTTCTGATATCTTTCTAAGCTGTCTCTTGTACATTTCAAATAACTCCTTAGTTGTGGTCGCATCTTCTGGTCCTTTATCTGGCCTCCATCTTATGAACCTTGGGAATCTAATTGATATACCTACACCTTGTTTAGCCCAGTTGTAGCAACATGTATGTAGTGGTGAAAGTGTTAGTTCTGCTCCTATGATTTCTGCTACTATTGCTGGCTGGAACCATACGTCGGGCTTCATTTTGGAGTCTACTCTTGGGTGCTTATGAGGTATTATGTATGGTTTGAACATTTCCATCATTTTATCTAGGTCCTCGTCTGTGAACCCGCTACCGACTTTACATACAGTTCTGAACATGTCGGTTTCTGGGTCATATGCTGCCATGAGTAGTGCACCGTATTTTCCTCCACGTCTTCCTTTACCATAGAATGCTCCAACAGCTACAAGGTCTACTGGTTCAATCATTTCGCTCTTATAATCGCGTTTGTACTTAATCCATAGCCATCCGCGTGCACCAGCTTGATATATTGCTTTACCGTGTATTGCCTTTACCACGACACCCTCAGCTCCATCTTCTATAGCTTTTAAGAAGAATGCTTCGAGTTCTTCTGGCTTATCTGTTATTATGTATTCTGCTATACGGAAATCATCTGTTTGCTCTATTATTTCCTCTAATTTCTTTCTTCTCTCTGGTAACGTTTTTTGTGTAAAATCTTCTCCATCTGCATAAAGTACATCGAATAGATAAACTCTTACTGGTACTTCTTTCATAGCTATATGTATATCATGCTTTCTCTTCCTTCTCATAAGTTCCTGGAAAGGTCTTAGTTCACCTGTATCTGGGTCAACAGCAACTATTTCACCCTCTACTATTGCTTCTCGTGCTTTAATGTACTTCCTAGCAAGTTCTTGTACATCCGGGTATTGTCTTGTAATATTTTCTAGCCTACGTGAGAATATCCATATTTGGTCGTCCTTCTTATGTATTTGAGCTCTTTCGCCATCATATTTGTATTCTACTATTGCTTTACCTCCAACCTGCTTAAGTATTTCAATTGGGTCGTTTAATCTCTCAGCTAGCATCGGTCTTATTGGTACACCTACTTCAGGCTTGATTTCCTTTAATTCCTCTATGCCTTTAGTAGCTAGTATCTTTGCAACCATTCCAAGATCTGCTCTTAGATTATAAGCTCTTTCCACTATAGGTCTGAAGGCTTGACTCCCAGCATATACTATCGCTAAGGCATCCATTATGGTAGCATCTCCTACACCTAATCTTAATCTCCCCTCAACGAATCTTACGATGTATTTAGCTTCTTTAGGGCTGGCAGCTGTTAGTAATTTTGCAAGCAATTTGATCTTAAGATCACGACTACCTTCACCTTGTGCTAAGGCTATTTTTGTTAAAGTATCATATACTTCTTGTACTGTTAGCTTCCTCCTTATTGTTTGAGCTTTTGGTATGAAGGCAAGAATGCCTACTGCTTCACCAGTCTTCTTTTCCAATTTTTCCTTTAATATGGCAACAGTTGTACCAAGATCACCATAACGTCTTCGTAACTCTTCCACTTCAGATTCCTTTGCATGAGTTGCAAGTATTATAGCTTTAATAATACCCTTCTCTCCTACACCTAATTCAGGTAATCCTTTCCAGTCAGGCCATAACCTACCTTGCATAAAGTAAATAACCTTGTCAATGACATCAGCTGGAGTTTTCTTGAATAATTCTACGAGGTATAATGTCATTTGTGTTCTAGAGCTAACTGCCTCTAATTTCTCAAAGGTATTAACTACTAGTTCAAACTCCAAATCTATGTACACCTCTACTCCTGACTCTCTAGTAGAAATATATTGTTGAAACAGCCTTAATAGAACTAGAGGGTCTAGAGCCGATGAGGACTACCCGGCAAGTAGGACCCAGAAGGGGAGGACTGATCAGTGTTACGCTGAGGCACCAAGCTATGCTGTTATATGTTTTGCTTTCTCAAAACTATAAGCGACAGCTGCCTTTAATTCTAGAAGGAAGAATTCGCCCTTGATATTGCGTACAATTATCTCTCTTAGTATACCATCTTCGGCTTTAACATCATAATCTAATATCTTATTTTCTGGTATTTCGCCGCGCCTAGCGGCTTCGGCTTCTTTAACCTTAGTTTCATCAAGTACTCTGAGTAGGAACCCTTTAACGTATGGATCGTTTATACTTATATCAGCTAATGGTATTATTCTAACGTATCCTTTGCCAACATACATGTACGCTATAAGATCGCCGGTACTAGATTTAACTTCTATAATGCGTTCGCCTGGACGAGGCTCTCGGAACCCTGGTAGTTTACCTCCTTCAATTATACTCAACATGAACTCATAGAACTCTAATTCACGTTTAAGTTCTCTGATTTTCTCTTTGAGGAATTCTTTTAACTCTTCTAAATGGTTCTTGGCCAATGATTATCCCTAGTACCAACTTATTACCACTCTATGATTAATGCTTAAGGATGGCTTAAAACCTAGTAGGCTCATAAAGTATAGTTAATTCTTAATCAAGGTATTTCTTCAGAATTTCTAAAGGTTTTAGAATAAGCCAATCTATACGTGGACCAGGTACAGCCTTACCTATCAGCACCTCATTGATAATTTCCTCAATTATTTCTTCAGGGCTCCTATTTGTAGTATCTATTTCGTAAACCTTGTCTTCTCCATGTTCTTCTAAAGCGTTAACAGTACATACACCTATGATTTCCGCAGCAACGTTTTCTTTTATTTTTTCCCAACTCCAGCCTTTTTTCCTCAATCTTTTCTCCAGTTCTAAGGGGTCTGTACGAAGTACTATTATCTTATCAACTAGTTCCCGTGGTGCAAGTTCACCATAGTGCCCGTCAACAATTAGTATATCACAGCTCTTTGCTATTTCACGTAGTCTTGTTTTAACTTTTTCTTCGTCTATTACATAGCTTTTTCTAACTTCATCGTATTCTACATATAACTTCTCGTTTATAACCATGTCAGATAAGTTGATGTAGCACGCTTTTAGTTTTTCAGCAAGTTTCTTGGCTACTAATGTTTTACCTGTACCAGGGGTACCTGAAATAACTATTATCTTAGGCATTATTCTTTTACCTTTGGTTGAACACCGTGTTTTCTCAAGAATACTCCATATTCTGCTAACGCTGCTATAACTCTTGCAGCACGTTCAGGTGTTTGGTACGCTGGTATACCTTTCTCTTCAAACTTCCTGGCATGTTCTTCTGCTATAGCACCACCGGTTACAACAGCTACCATTGGTACCTTATACTTCTTCCAAGCATTAACTACGTAGTCTACTACTATGCCTTTAATTGATGGAGGATGCGGTGGAGTTATTACTATAACAGCGTCAAATAGCTTTCTTGGCAAAAGTTCTTCAAGTACTATTCGGTATCGTTCATCATCAGTATCACCAGTAAGATCTACAGGATTTCGTACTATTACATGAGGTGGTAGCTTCTTTCTAAGCTCTTGTTGTACTTCAGTAGGTAATTCTGGTACTTCAAGACCATATCTTTCAGCGAAATCGGTTGCTATTACTCCTTCGCCACCAGCGTTTGTAAGTATCAATATACGTTTACCATATACTGGCCCTATCATAAGGTAAGCCTTAGCTACATCAAACATTTCATCCATTGTGTCTACTTCTATAACACCTGCTTGCTTGAAAGCTGCCTTATATACCTCATAGCCTGCCGCCATAGCACCAGTGTGTGATGCAGCTGCTCTTACGCCCTTGCTAGTTCTTCCACCCTTCAATACTACTATGGGTTTACCTTCAAGAGTTATTTTCTTTGCTACTTCTACAAATTTTGATCCTCTATTAGGCTTGAAAGCCTCGATATACATTAAGATGATCTTCGTTTCTTCGTCTTCACGTAGATACTCTAATAAGTCTATATCATCGACATCAACCTTATTACCATAGCTAATGGCTTTAGATAAACCCATACCCTTAAGAGCCATCCAGTCAATCCACATAGACAACATAGCTCCGCTTTGTGAAATAATAGATATATGACCTTTGGGTGGCCTCTTAAGTCTATCCTCTGGTAAAAAGAATGTATCAACACCAGTAGTATTATCAAGTACACCTATGCAATTAGGTCCTATAACACGAATACCATATTTACGAGCTATATCTGAGAGCTTTTTCTCGAGTTCAACGCCTTCCCCGCCTATTTCTGAAAAGCCGCCACTAACAACTATGGTAGCTCTTACTCCTTTATGTCCAACTTCTTCCATAACCTTTGGTACTAATGGTGCTCTTAATGCTATTACGGCTAGATCTACCTTATCGGGTATGTCTAATATGCTAGGATAAGTCTTAAGTCCTAAGATTTCATTATACTTAGGATTAACTGGGTAAATTTTGCCCTTAAACTTCTTCTTTAACTGTTCTACTATAACATATCCTACTGTGCCAGGTCTACCACTAGCTCCTATGATAGCTATAGACTTCGGCTGAAAGAATGGTTTAAGTTCATCC
>CAYUVB010000001.1:45435-102848 GCA_964448055.1 uncultured Desulfurococcales archaeon
ACTAGCTCCTATGATAGCTATAGACTTCGGCTGAAAGAATGGTTTAAGTTCATCCCTGATGCCCAAGGATATTTACCCAGGTAGCATAAGAAGACATCTAGGAAATAAGAGTTTAGCTTAAAAATAGTGCAATTCTTCTAGGAAACAAGGTTTTCTTGCGTATGTTATTTCTACCTAGTACGTGTAGAGCTTTACACCATTTGAGTAAATCCTTATAGGCTTCTTCATATGATACAGGAAGCTCGGGCTCGAGGTAAACTATATATCTAGGCAAAGTTTCATAATCATAACTTGTTTTTCATATTTTATCTTTCATACATGCTAAAGTGCTCCACATCCATTTTTGCCGTCCTTACCACTCATTCTTATACTCATGCTGCTTCACACTATGGTAGAATATTCTTAGTATAGGTATTTCACTAAGTGATTCGTAGACAAAGGTAATTTATTACCAACAAGTTTAAATCACCCTATAATTCCATGACGCGAAGAGATATTAACTATTTAGATGCCCATGGTTTGGCCAATTGTAGCTAAGTTTTTATTGTTGCTCGGCCTTGCTACCTTATACTGAAGTCTATGTTTTTTCATGTTAGGCGATTAGCATGGAGAAAGACTCTGTGGGCAAGGAATACAAGGAGTATATGGTTCTTACACTCGTTCTAGGAGTTATTGTATTAGTTTCATCTATTGTGTTCTTGCATGAAGGCTTAATTGCTGTAGCAATACCACTACTTATAATACCTTCTACATACTTAATAGGCTTAAAAATCAATTCTATAGAGCTACTACGACGTTACGTACTCTATGGTTTATTTTTATCGGTGATACTCGAACTTGTACTCTTTGTCATCTCTATGACTATTACTGGTAAAGCCTTTAGTCTGAGTATCGGCTTGGGTATACTAATTTACTTACTATACCATGAAACATGTGCGTGGCTTAATGAACGTAGGAATAAGACATGTAAAAGAACTACTGAGTATGCTGAGCGTGGGGAGATGAAAGATAATGATAATGTTGAAACGTGTTGTTAGAAAAACGCTTGTTTCTAGATATACAGTTGCTTTGAATTATTTTAGTAGAGTGTATGTGGCTTTAACTAGATCAGCCATAGTTTTTAATCCTGGTTCTAGTTCAACAACTCTAGGAGCTATGTTTACTATTACTGCAGCTGTGCCTATGTCGCCTGGTGTTCCAGTGCTTCTCCAAGTAATTGTTGGCTCGCCTTCAATCTTTATTTCTTCATACTCGTCGTTGCCTACTATTGCGTGGAATTCTATCCTAATAACTTCTTTATCTCCTACTAATCCTCTACCGAATCCTTTCACACCTTTTACTTGTCCAGGCTTTATCTCGTAGTATGGGGTCTTGAGTTCTTCTCCCTCGCCCGTTATTACAGGCTCTTGGCCTTCTTCTACTTTTGTCAACTTTATTCCAAGCATTTCGGCAATTAAGTACACTGATTCAGCGTACCCTACATGAGCCGTAAGTTCACCTCTACTTAGCTTTTCCCTGAACTCCTCGGGTGTAAGGCTTAATCCTATCTTCTTTTGGAAACTCTTTCTTCTCTTACCAGCATCTATACTCCTAATAGCTATTATTTTATCTACTCTTACATGAGGCAAGCTTAGTACAGCAGGTAATGTGTCTAGAAGAAATCCTGGATTAATCCCCGTACCCAACACTGTCACTCCATGTACCTTAGCATAGTTATCAAGCGGTTCTGCTAGATGTGGATATCGATAATAGGGGTAGCTTAGTGTTTCGCAAGTTGATACAATGTTTATTTTATTCTTTATAGTTATAACTAGTTGAGGTAATGCTTTATCAAGCCAGCTGGTTGTGGCATGAAATACTATGTCAGGTTTAACTGGCCTAAATGCATGTTCTGGATTAGATGTTACTATTACTCCAAGTTTTTCTCCTAAACCTACGACATCGCCTAAATCTCTACCCACTTTTGATGGGTCTATGTCTATCGCACCAACTATTTCATAACCTTTCATAACAGCATATTTCGTTATAAGTGCACCTATAGGTCCTACACCATATATTACAGCTTTCAACGACAAGCCCTACACCCCTTAGTTTAAGAAAAAGGTCTAACCTAGTGCAATATGGTGGCGTGTGTTAATATTTCTTGTCTAATAGTTCAACACTAGTGGGTAGCTATATTAATGCTATTCCAGAGCTATCCCTGGGGTCACTAACTGCCTCTACAATATGCTTACTGTACAATACTCTAGCTGCATTTATAACGCCTAGGCTATCTGATGGATAAGCATAAATGTGTATATGATAGCTCCATGTATCCAGTTGCATTAGATCTTCGTAGCCTTCCTCTACATCAACTATTAGTCCTGACCTATAACGTAATCTTGGTGATCCTATAGCTTCTGATAGACTCTGCTTATAGAACAAGTGTTTAAGAATTATTTGAGAATAGTATTGTTGTTTAAACCCTCCACCTCTACCAGCTAACCCTATAGTAAAGTTATGTTCTCGATCTTCTATTATTGGTGATGAGAGAGTTGTTATAGGGTGTTTTGATGGTTCTAGTTTATTTATTCCTGCTGGACTAAATAATGCTGTACCAGCATTCAATGTTATACCTGTCTTTCTAACGGTAATACCTGAGCCAAAAGGTGTATACAGACTCTGTGTGCCTACAATTACATCGCCATTAATTGATGCAATAATAAAGCCTGTGGATCCATGTTTAGGTATATTTATCTTTGCTTTAACGTCATCTACGCTATCATCTATTATAGAGTCTATTTTACTAATATTCTCTAGCAACGTGTCACGTAATGAATATGTTTTACGGTAGACCTCGGCTACGAATCTTACGTACTCCTTAGAATAAAGTCTAGGTCTATGTTCTTCAAGGATTCTAGACATCAAAAGTAATGATGCTTGTACAAGTACTCCTTGACTTGGTGGGGGTATTTCATATACCTTAATTTTTCCATTGAGCTCTAGTATTAATGGCTCAGTTTTAATAGCATGATAGCTAGCTAGATCCTCTAACTCGAGTACTCCTCCCTTGCGTTTAACATGTTTAACTATTAGCTCAGCTATGTCGCCTTCATAAAATCTTCTAGGATCTTCAGCTATTTTTTCAAGTGTTTCAGCTAGAAATTCAGGCCCTATCTTATCTCCTATATTGGGTATTCTCCCTTGATACATATATGCTCTAATAGTTTGAGGATCTCTTGATATATGAGTATACATTTCCTTTAGATATCTTATTAGTTTATGATCTGCTGGTATACCGTGACGTGCTATCCTAATAGCTGGTGCAACAAGATCTTTAAGATCTGTTTTAGAGTAATCCTTATGTAATAATCTTATTACGTCTATCATTCCTGGGACAAGAATACTTAATGGACCATAATCGGGTATGGAATTGTATCCCATAGAGTAAATTAGTTCTAATGACAGTTTTCTTGGCGACTTACCTACTCCAAGATATGCTTTTATATTACCATTTTTCTTTACAAGTACTGCTAAGTCACCACCAATACCAGCAATATATGATTCAACGACGCTTAGTACTAGGCTGGTAGTGATAGCAGCATCTACTATATTACCTGTTTCTTCAAGAACCCTTAATCCTAGATATGATGCAATAGGATTACTCGAAACGACCAAGCCTTGAGTACCATATGCAGTGTACCCTTCTATGACCTTAATCAATCTTCGGCACTCTCCATATTAGTAAAATATTTTATGGTTTAGGGTCTAAGAGGGCTACTCCCCTACCAATCCCTCTACTGTTTTCAAGAATTCTTCAAATGCTTCTAGGAATTCATTTGCGTCTTTTAATGTATGTGTTGATGCTAGTAGTAGGTGGCTAGTATCTTCTGTTAGGAATACTATTCCTTTTAGCAGCATGTACTTGTGGAACACCTTATTTATCAATGGGTGTACCTTATTTTCATGAACTTCCCTTACATTCTTGGGCTTGTCTTTCATGAAATGTATCCCTATCATTGAGCCAGCACTGGTAATACTTACTGGTACTTTGGATCTCTGCCCTATGTCATCTAGTGCTGATGCCAGTTTACCACTAAGCCAATTTAAGTAATCATAGAATCCCGGCTTTTCTAGTATTTCTAATGTAGCATATCCAGCAATCATTGATACAGGATTGCCTGCAAAAGTGCCGCCATGGAAGCTTCTCTTTTCTTTAGGCGTCTTAGTGTAATCTAATGTCTCCATAATTTCTCTTGTAGAAGCAAATGCACCTATAGGGAATCCTCCACCAATGATTTTACCGAAGACCACTACGTCTGCTCTAATGCCATAGTACTCTTGTGCGCCTCCTAAACCCAATCTAAAACCTGTTATTACTTCATCGAATATTAAGAGTGAACCATATTCATCACATAGCTCTCTTACTCTTTCAATGAATTCTTGTTCAGCCGGTATAACGCCTGCAGCACCTTGTACTGGTTCCATAATCACACCAGCTATGTCATTGCCGTGTTCACGGAATGTTTTCTCTAGCTCGTCTACATCGTTGAATTTAACAACGAGTGTATGTGCTACAGCTTCTTCGGGTAAGCCTGCAGATCCAAGCCATGTACCTGGCTTAACAGCTACATGTAGTTGATCATAACCTCCATGCCATCCTCCTTCGAATTTCACGATCTTTTTCCTTCCAGTATAGGCTCTTACAAGTCTTATGGCATACATGTTTGCCTCTGTTCCACTATTAGTAAAACGTATCATTTCTATGCTTGGTACATGTTTTATTATCTTCTCTGCAAGTTTTAGTGCATACTCGTGTTCAAATCCCCAGTGACTACCTTTGTCTAGTTGCTCCTTAACCTTAGACATTACTTGTTCATTAGCATGTCCTAGTATAAGTGCGCCATGACCCATCCAGTAATCTGTGTATTCGTTGCCATCAACATCACGTACCTTTGAACCCTTGGCTTCAATAACATAGAATGGATAAGGCTCAAAGAATCGAATATGGTATGTAACGCCCATAGGGAGAAGGTTTCTAGCCTTACCGTATAGTTCTTGACTTTTTGGAGTCTTCTTCTTGTATTCAGACAAGAGCTTACCGTATAGCTCCTCAAGACCCAAGACTTAGACCTCGTGGAGTTTATTGGGATCAAGGTGTTCTGGGAGATAAGTAATGCCTAACCACTAATATATGCTAATGAGTCATTACCATAAGGTTTTGATAGGCTACATACAATAATATTATACAAGGTGTAAGTGTGACTGCAAGGTCAATAGATCCTCTTGAGAAGATAAGGAAATGGCTTCGAAGCGAACCCGCTGAATCATCATGGCATCCCGCAGATCAAGGATGGAAAACTATTATAGATGTAGATGAGAGAACAGGGTTAAGGGTATTAAAAGCTAGAAGTAATAAACTACCTTTCGAGCTTTCAGCCTTCATTCTCCCAAGCGGTAAATGTATACGCTTAACTGTTTCAAGTGGTGTTGAAACTGAAGGTATAGATAAGAGTTTAAGAGTTCTAATATATCGTGAACTACTTATACTTAATTCTATAGTGGAATTAGTTAAATATGTTATTATTTCGCCTAAAGATACTCTTGCTGTAGCAGTAGATCTTGAAGTAAGCGCATTAGATGAAAACATATTTAGAGATAGCTTGCTTGCACTGTTTGCAGGCTTAATAGTTATGATAGAAAGATTAGGGTTAACTGAGCTATTAACTCCCACAGCTCGAGGTGCTTTAGCTAAAATTCATGAAAGTCTATTACGTGAGTACAGTATACCGTCGCCATTAGACTTTATATCTAGAGTACATGTACCTAAAGTAACAAGTTGAATAGAAGAGTATTTATTCTACTATTTAAAGTATTTAAAGCACAGTTAGCTAAGACAAGGAAATATTGGCTGTAGAGGCGCTGGCATAGCCTTGCCAATACTGGAGGCTCGAGGACTTGTAAAACGTTTTGGCAAAATCGTAGCGGTCGACAATTTGGATATAACCATAGGCAGAGGGGATATCATAGGTTTAATAGGCCCAAACGGTGCTGGTAAGACTACAACTATTAGATTATGTCTTGGAATATTAAGAAGAGATAGAGGTATAGTTAAACTATTTGGATATGATCCATTCTATGAACCAAAATCTAGAGAGAGGGTAGGAGTAATATTTGAGAATCCTAGCTTTCCAGAGACAACTACAGTCGGGAAATTCTTATCGCACACTGCTAGGATTTACGGTGTAGGCATTGAAAGAGTAAGAGAAGTACTTAAGGTAACTGGTTTAGTAGAGAAACAATCTTCTTCCATAAAAACACTGAGTGCTGGGCAGAAACAAAGGCTTGCATTTGCTCATGCATTGATACACGAGCCTGAACTAATTATAACAGATGAGCCTACAAATAATCTTGATCCTCTAGGTAGAAGTGAAGTATTAGACTTATTATCAAATTTAAATAAAGATTATGGTATAACCATACTTATATCATCTCATGTTCTCCCAGAGCTTTCAAGAATAATTAACCGTATTGCACTGATAAATAGAGGTAAGATAGTATTTCGGGGAAGTCCATCCGAAATCGAGAATATGTTAAAGGAGAAAATTATTAGAATTAGGGTAAACGACATAGATAGGATGATTAAATTATTATCACAATATTTCGATAGGGTAGAGGTTAGAGGAGCAAGTGTCATAGTCTACACTGATAATCCTGGAGAAGTCTATCGTATTGTAGGAGAAATTATGATAAGGCATAGAGTAATGGTATATGGCGTTGAAAGTCTTGAGATACAACTAGAGGAACTCCTACGTAAAATTACTAGGAGTTGAAGAACATGGGTAGAGCATTAGCATTTCTATCAATGGAATTAGAGGATATAACACGTCCACCTATATATGATGCTTTATTAGTAGTATCTATGATTTTAGGAGGTCTCTATGCTTCTGTAATACCACGTATTAGTGCAATTAAACTCGCAATAGATGTTACTAGCATACCCTTATTCATAGCAATAATATACCTTGCTATCAGAGGTTCAGCTGGTTTAGCATCTCTGGTATCAAATAATGTATTTCAATTATATCTTACATATCCATTATCCAGAGGAATAATATTAATGGTGCTTCTCATAACACGTATACTATTACCATCAATTCTAATTGTAGGGGCTCCTTTACTTATAACAAGTATAATAATGTTTGGTATAGTATCTGAGAAGCCTCTTGAAGTGTTAATTGTATTCACTGGTAGAATCATATACTTGTACTTCATAGGAGTAATATTCATGTTAATAGCACTAGGTACGAAAAGAACAGCACTTGCAGGTGTATTATCCATCGTGTTTTACTTTGCATATACCTTCATAACAGGGATAATGACAACATTATCACTTGTACTAGAATTACAAGTGTTTAGATATATTGCTCTCTCATTAATGTTTTCAGATACATTAAATAACTACGTAATAGGATTGAATGTGCCTTATTGGACACTAATACCTATACCACTAGCATCAATCATTCTAACAATTCTACTATACATATACTTTACAAGGAGGTTCGAGCCAACATGATAAATATATTTAAAGAAATGTCATGGTTTCATAGAACATGTATTTGGATAGGCGTTGCATTGATAATACTTGTATTTCTAGGCACAAGTATTAGGGCAAGTCAAGCAACTAATATAGAATTATCACCTTTAAACATATTTAATAATGGTAGTATAATTATAGCAGCTACTGGAGGTGAAGGTCTACTAAGTGTAAAGATCCATGGAGGAACATACGAGGTATACGAGTACTCCATTGAAGACGTTGATGCCACTAGGTTCATATTAAACATATCGATGGAGCAACCAATAGTTATCGAGGCTGACACGGATGTATTCTCTGGTACAACAATAATAGCGGCATCATTCAACTACTACGTTAAGGATTTATTTGAGCAACTGGATAGTAAGGGAAAACATCTAGGATTAATAGAGCTGGGTCAAAACAAGGAATGGATATATAATAAACATGTGGTTCTAGGGAAATTATTAGCATTATACATAGAAATCTATAATAGGACAAATACTAATATAGAGATAACATTTCATCCTATAATTTTAGGCATTACTGGACCCGAAGCAACGATAGCGTTAGGTGCGATATTAATACTGATTCCATTAACACATACTCTATTTACTAAACGTGCAGCTAAGCAATGAGGTCATTAGACCCTCCATATTTCTATACTTGATGAAGTAGTGCAATATAATTAAGATAAAGTTGATAGAAATAGTGTGAATACCATATCCAATACAATTCCAATACTATTCATGTATTATGTGTATTAGGGCTAGGTTTTATAGTTTAAACTTTAATCTAGTCACAATGTATTGGGGGACTGACGGCTCTATGGGTATTGAGCATAAGCGTAGAGTTGAAGCATATATATCGAATGTTGAGCAAGCCTTAGAGAACATCAAGGTAATTGACGAAAAAGCACGGCAAATAGTAGAGCTTGCCAGGAATTATCTAGATGACTCAAGATACTACCTTGAAAAAGGTGATGTTTTTACATCCTTAGCCTGTATCGCTTATGCTGAAGGATTACTTGACACTCTTGCTAGGTTGGGACTAGTAGAATTGTCTTGGAAACCATTGAGTAGTTTGATGAGTAGACCTAGAGTCCTAGTAGCAGGTACTTTTGAAATAATCCATCCAGGACACATAGAGTTATTACATAAAGCTTGGGAAAAAGGCAGAGTGTATGTAATTGTTTCACGAGACGTTAATGCAGAGAAGTTTAAGAAAAGGAAAATAATTATACCGGAGGATCAAAGACTTAATGTTGTTTCAGCAATAAAGTATGTACATAAAGCTATTCTAGGCGATGAGAATGATATACTTAAGCCTTTAGAGGTGATTAAGCCAGACATAATTCTCTTAGGACCGGATCAAGGGGTTAATGAAGACTGGCTTAAACAAGAATTACGTAAACGTGGAATAAATGCTAAAGTTGAAAGACTTGAAAGCAAAGTAGAGTGTCCATTATGTAGTACTAGTAAGATCATTGAGAAAATAGCTAATATGAAGTGTAGGGAAAACTAGCTTTCACCTATCAAGTCTCCTAGTATAAGTGGGATTACTATCGTTGCATCACCATAAACTACAACATGCTTACTAGTAGGTTTCAATTTTCCCCAACTAATAGCTTCTCTAGGATGAGCACCACTTAAACTACCATCATATTCTACAGCTGTTGTTATGTAGACTACATAGTCTAGTCCATCCATGAATTGGCTCCACCATATTACATGATGTTTACTAATACCACCGCCTACTATTAATGCAGTACTTTTACCCTTATTCGTAAAGACTATTTCGGCGAGCCTAGACATATCCTTGAAGTAATCTATCTTGAATCTATGAAGCTGGCTGTAAGTGAACAAGGCTGTACCAAAAGCACCATCAGGCCATCCTGGGACAAATACCGGTACTTTCTTCTCGTATGCGGCTCTAAGTATAGAGTTTTCATCATCTATTCTTGCCCCTATCTCCCATAATAACTCGTAAACACTCCATTCTTCTCTCTTTTGTGTAACTTCATCCAGTATTTGGTGAACAGCTTTTTCGATTGTAGGACCATAGCTTTCTACAGGTACGTAAATATTCCCTAGTCTATGTATGTCTAATTTTCTTAAGAAACCATCATCGGCTTCAAAGAACCCCTTATAGTACTTCGCCTTAAACCCTCTAGCAATATCATGGTCTATTGCGCCACATGTTGTGACAACGACATTAAATAACCCTTTACGTATAGCTTGTGCAAAAATCCCTCGAAGACCAGTTGCAATAAGATTTCCAGTAAATGAAATAAATCTTACATTGCTTTCCTTTAATCCTTCACTTAATATGTTTATAGCTCTTACAATATGATTGGCCATGAACCCATGAATATTACTGTATATTTTAATTAATTCCTTCAATGTTATATTGCTATATACTTTTACATCCTTAACCGGCTCTTTTAATAATTCCTCCCTACTTCTCAAGTCTAGTTATCACCCATGATGGAATGATGTGTTAGGGTTTATTAGACTGTCTTAGTAATGAGTAGTGATGAGGCGTCTTTAACGGTGTTATTGCTGGAGGTTAAGGGTTTAGAAGTAGAGGTATCCGGTAGAAGGGTTCTAAAGGGGGTCAACTTAAGGGTAGGTGAAGGAGAAGTACATGTTATAATGGGACCTAATGCTACTGGTAAATCAACATTACTCGCTAGCATAATGGGCCTTAGGAAGTACCGTGTAGTTAATGGTAAAATATTATTCATGGGTAAAGATATAACTGATAAACCATCTTATGAGAGAGCTAAGATGGGTATAGCGTTAGGTCACCAAATACCACCAAGTGTTAAAGGGTTAAGGGTTAAAGATATTGTTTCAGCTATGTTATCTAAATATCATTGTAGTGACGAGACATTACTTGCCAAGATTCTCTCAGTAGACTATTTAATGGACAGATACTTGTTTGTAGGATTTAGTGGTGGTGAGAGGAAGAGACTTGAATTATATCTAACTCTGCTACAAAAACCTAGATTAGCAATGTTAGATGAACCTGATAGTGGTGTAGATGTTGATAGCATTGATAAGATAGTTTCAGCTATAAAGATACTATCTGATAAAGGGGCATCTGTACTTTTAGTTACACATACTGGTCATATTCTATCAAAACTTATGCAAAAACATAGGATAGATGTTGCACACTTAATGATTGATGGAAAAATAGTTTTCTCAGGTATACCTGATGAAGTTATAGCAATGGTATTTAAGTATGGATATCGTAAAGCAGTAGAGAAATTAGTAGGAGGCGTTATTCAATGAGTCTTAAAGAAAAGGCTATAAAAGCATTATCTAAGAAGGCTAAGTATGGCCCCGATATAAGCTTAGAGGATTATATAATTGAGATGCATGAACCAAGTGTTTCTGAGGAGGAAGTACTTGAGAAGATAAGAGAGCCTGCCAGTAGACTTGGTATGAGCAATAAAGAATTAAGCCAAGCTAGTTATATACAAGTCAACGAGTTAATTCTCCATCGTGCATTAATAGAAGGACTTAGAAAACAAGGAGTAATAGTGATGAGCACAGGTGAAGCACTAAGAAAGATACCATGGGTTAAAGAATATTATTGGAAGAATGTTGATGTATCACAGGATAAGTATACTGCTGCAGTAGAACTATATGGTAAGAGGCAAGGCTACTTCATATATGTTCCACCAGGAGTCAAGGTAAAATATCCCATATACACTTGTCTCCTAATAACAGATAATAGACAAGCACAATTAGTCCATAACATAGTGATAGTTGATGAAGGAGCTGAACTGAATTTAGTAACAGGCTGTGCTACTGGACATAGGGTTAAGACAGCACTACATATAGGTGTATCAGAGTTCTATGTCAAGAAGAATGCTAAACTATCATTTGCTATGATACATGCCTGGGGCAGCGGTATTCACGTTAGACCTAGAACTAGTGTAAGGGTCTGGGAGGGAGGAGAATATATTAGCTATTACTTGATATACAGTGATGTAGCTAGTATTCAACAGTATCCATCAGTAAGATTAAGTCGTAAAGCAAAACTTCATACAGCCTCAATTATAGTTGGCTCAGGTAACTCCATATACGATGTAGGCTCAGAAGCAGTACTTGAAGATGAGGAAGCCAGTGCTGAAATAATCTCAAGAGTTGTCGCTAAAGATGAAGCATGGGTTGCAGCTAGAGCACATATAATGGCGTACCATGGTGCTACGCGTGGTCACATAGAGTGCTTAGGGCTGCCATTATCAAGTAAGGCAACCATTAAGGCTTTACCGGAACTAGAAACCCATGTTGAAGGAGCAGAACTTACACATGAAGCAGCTATAGGCAAGATAGCTGAGGAGGAAATAGAGTACTTGATGTCACGTGGATTCACAGAGGATGAAGCACGTGCATTAATACTACGTGGATTCCTAAGGGTAGACATGCCTGGTCTACCACTCACTATACGCAAGACGATAGACCATGTAGCTCGTATGCTTGCTGAAAGAGCTACTGGTTAAATCTTAACCAAAAACTATCTTTGACAGAAGCAATGCGGATGCAGTAATACAGCGATAACCTCTATCCCTTAGATCATCACCTAACTTTGGCTCAGGTACACCACTTGCTTCAGCAAATCTTCTAAACGCTGTGCAGACGTCTTCTACGCCAACATTATCTATGTAGCCTTCATCGAATTCCTCCTTATAGATGAGTATTTTGCCTAATATCTCAAATAATTCGTCTTCACCCAATGATTCAATGATGGCTCCTTTATCTTTAGGTTTTATCTCTTCGTGCCATTTAATTAGATCAGGATAGTAGGGTAGCGGATGTAGTAGGTATATGTACTTGTTGACAAGGTTTTCTAGTAATAATCTTACATCGCCTACATCTTCTCCTAGTCCTTCAAGTACGCTCACTACGGAGAATGTGTATACTATGTCCTCTAATAGGCTTGTATCCCATTCCCTCTCATACTCTTTAGCTAATTCTACACTTGGTGATGTTATTTGACTTGAAGGTTGGATTTCACTAATAGCCGTGTTAATCATGTATATGTCTGAAGCATTCACGCTTGCTCCACCACCGCATAAGACCTAGAGACCATGTAACGGTATAAATACTGGGCGCCCAATAATACTGTGGTAATCCTTTAATCATAGATGTAGAATACTACTTCGTAGTAAACGAGGTTGTAAATGTTCAGAAGGGGCGGACTATTCGTCATCGCTCTACGTCTTCTCGGCTATATCGCTGGCGTAGTCATCATTCTCAGATAGTCCTAGATGGATATAGTCTTATAGCCCTATCTATTTATCGCTGATACACTAGAGGTTAACTAGATGAAGATTGTAGCTCTTGCACCAGGTAAGGTCATATTATTTGGTGAACATTTTGTTGTTAAAGGAAAGCCAGCTATAGCTGTAGCATTAGGGCTAAGACTGAAGGTTGAAGTACGAGAGTATACTGGTGGTATAGTAGTTATATCGAGAAATACTGGTGAGAGATTAGTAGTTGATCCAGGAACATTAAGCGCTAGTAGTAATAACCTTAAACAGCTCATAGCTATACTAAGAAGGCTTAAAGACATGTGTGGCTCTCTTAAACCGGCTTATATTGAAATACATTCAGATATACCAATTGCTGCAGGATTAGGTTCAAGTGCTTCGTTAGCAGTAGCTTTCACAGCGGCGTTCTCAAGATACCTGGGACTACATCTCAACAAGTATGAAATATCCAATATAGCATATGAAGCTGAGAAAATAGTACATGGCAAGCCTAGCGGTATAGATAATACTATAGCTTCTATTGGTGGAGCAATACTTTACCGTAAAGGCTCTATTCGAAGTATAAGTATATCGAAATTAGATGAAGTAGCATTAATAATAGCTGATACTGGAATAGAAAGGTCAACACGTGAAGCTGTTCTTAAAGTTTTATCCCTATGTGAAAGACATCCAAAGGTTATGGAGAAAATATATGATGCCTCCGAGGAAATAGTCCATGAAGCTGAGCAAGCATTAAGGAACGGTGAATGGGAGCGTATAGGAGAACTAATGAATATAAACCATGGCTTATTATCAGCTATTGGTGTATCATTAATCGAATTGGAGAAACTAGTTTATGTTGCTCGTAAAGCAGGTGCTTTAGGTGCAAAGATTACTGGAGCAGGTATGGGCGGCTCAATCATAGCTTTAGCTTGGAAGAGAAAGGCTAACCAGGTGGTAGAAGCACTTAGAAGGGAGGCTAAATTAGTAATAAGTACGGGTATAGATAGAGAAGGAGTTATAGTAAGGGAAGAAAATTGATACTCGACGAAAGATATCTAGCAATAGACTTACTAAGAGCATTAAAAAAGTACTTAACTTATAGCGAACTAGAAGAATATCTTCAAATACCTGCACCAGGATTATGGAGGTATGTTAATGCTAAAATAATCCCTACTCGTGAGAAAGCCCGTGAAATACTATCTAGGATCATAGAATACAAGCTCGTATCCAAGGTAATTAAAACTCGTTTAAGAATTGTTGAAGAAGGAATAGTGAATACATATAATGTAATATACGATCCAAGTATACTTAAACTACTAGGATACGAAGCTTACAGCATGTTCAAGGACTATAAGCCAACATTAATAATGAGTGCTGAAGTAGATGGTATACCGCTCGCTATTAGTGTAGCTGAATACTTTGATTCCAAGGTCCTTATAGTGAAGAAGCGTCGTGAGGCAGGATTTAAAGATTACATAGAATACGCTATGGTGTCTAGAGATATACCTGCTATAACTACACTGTATGCTCCTAAGGAACTCTTTAATCGTGGAGATAAGGTTCTAATAGTTGACGACCTACTTCGTACAGGTAGAACATGTAATGCTCTCATAGAAATAGCTAGGGAAGCCAAGGTAGACATTGTAGGAGTTTTTGCAGCTATAGCAGTAGGCTACGAATGGACTAAACATGTAAGGAATACAAGAGTACATGTAGTTTTTCAAGTTGAAGCTCTTTAACGTCTTCTCCTCTTATAGTACCTTGTTCTCCAGATCCTAGAGTATACTATTGGACCTATGAAGTAAGCTATGAATAAAGTCACAACTAGTAGAGCAATATAACCACTATTAACACCTAGTAAAGCTAAATCATTAATTCTACCTTTAAATACGTAAACTATTGCTGAAATACCTATACCGATAACATAGCCTATGCCGTAACCTATGACACTTGTTATTGGTATAATGTCTCGTGCACGAAGATATTCACCAGAATATGTGAAAGCAACAATTATTCCCGAGGCTATACTTGCAGCAATTATTGCTATATAGGCTAAATTTACGCTTAAGCTAGTTAAAACGGCAACTAATATAGCTGTAATAATAATAGAATAGATTAATGTCTTGCTGTCATACATTGATTTAACACCTTCCCGGTATAGCGTAGTATTGATATGTGCTAGAAGCCTAGTAGAAGCTGAGAAATAAAAGGTTCACTCCTAGAATATATTAGCTACTTGATTAAAGGTCTCCTACGTGTAACAGCTATTATGAAATGCCTAAGTATCTCCCTTATATTTTCGGGATGCTTATCTTCTCTTAAACCATCTATAATTACTTGCTCGTTTGTAACAACTATATTTCTAGCCTTAATTCTTAGATATTCAAATAGATCGTAAAACCATTTGGTTTTTACTGTGGGTAATTCTCCTTTACCACATGGACCATATTTACAAGCATTACATGACAGCCTATGTGCCTCGATATTTGCTGCGCAAGCAGAAGGATACACCTTTATACCATAGGATTCGAGTACCCTTTTTACCTTAGCTTTAAGGTCTTGTTCAATAATTGTTACTTGATCACGATTACCTCTTGGTTTTCGTGGTAACCTCTTATTAACCTCGTTAACGGGATAACCTATCGATGCCAGCCTCTTAATAATTCCTGGGGTGACTCTAAGAGAACCTAATACAGCACCGTTAACTCCCACTTCCATAGCATATGCTGCTATTCTTTCTATTTCCTTATCAGTTATCCCTGGTATTATTGGGCGTACGAATAATGTAACATGTAGACCTGTTTTTCTCAACTCTCTTACCGATTCCAATCTCTTAATAGGTGATGGGGCATTAGGTTCTAATTGTTTAGCTTTTTCTATGGTTACGACTGTTAATAGTATACTTAATCTTGGTTCAGCTTTCTTAAGCTTTCTAGCAGTATCAGAACTGAGTGGTATCTTAGTTGAAACTTGGCTAGGTAGTTTTAAATACTCGTATACTGTTCTAATGTATTCTATTGCTTTATCCATGGTTTCTGATAGAAAGGGTTCCGTAACACTACCATAGGCAGCAAGAGTATATCCAGGAAATACGTAAGGATTTACTGCTAATGAATACACAAGTTCTAAGGGTGATAAAGGATAAGGTCTAGGTTTCATTTCAAAACCCATGTCAGGTACATAGCAGTATAAGCAACCAAGACTACATCCTATACCTGTATGTATGGTCATACCACAAGGTCTAGGTTTACGCTTCGCGTGATGATCTCTTTTTGCCTTGGATATCGATTTATCATCCAGTAGTGATTCTAGAAATTCTATAATCTTCTTCTTCCCCTCAAATACACCCACCAAGGGGTTCATGGTGCTCTATCCTTAGCAGTGCCTCCTAGTTCAATAAATCTTAATACTTATGTAGACTATTTAGCAGTCATTAATACTTAACTTGTTTAGAACAAGAAAGTATATGAAAGTATGGGTTACTGTAACCCTAAGTAACGGTAGGAGAAGTAGGGATGATATTCAAGTGCCTTGGCTGTGGCAATTGTTGTAGACTTTCACCAATAACATTGTTGCCTCATGAAGTACATATACTTAGACGTGAGGCTCGGAGGCTCGATATTAATGTAGAAATAAAACCTGGATACATGGTTTACGATGCAGTATCAAGGTCGCTTATAGTACTATCATATCATCTTGAATTAGACAGTAAAACTCGTAGATGTCCTTTCTTAATGAGCGACAATAAATGCTTACTGCATGGACGTTATAAACCGTACACATGTAAGAGCTTCCCTTACGTTCCAAGGGAAATACATTACATTGTTGATCGATTAACTAAGACTATAGCTCATAGATCAATCTATGGTATTTCTACAGCATGCTTGTTCGTCAAACAGCATAGCAAGAAAATCGAGGAACTAGTAAAACTCTATGGAATTCAAAAGATCTTTCCCAACGAATATAAGAGCGCTCATGAGGCAGAAACTTGGCGTAAATGGTATATGGCTGCATTAACGCTACTTTGGAGACATGGTTTAATAAACCTTTACAGTGACGTAAACGTAGAAGATGCAAGAAGAGTTAATGCCTATGATTTTATAGTTGCTAGAATGATAGTCCTACGTAGTATATTATTGAGATAATGTTCTTAGAAGAGATTAAGAGGAAAATCTTTTTCAGTAAAGACCTTCTAGCTCCCTTATAGTTCCGTAGAGAGTACCATATGGGGTTAAGTCTTGTCGACTATTGAGGTTGAGCAACGTAAGAAGATTAGAGAGGAATTGATAAAGGAAGGAGTAAACCCTTATCCGCATCAACCAAAGTATACTCCTATACCGGTTAAAGAGGTAGTAAGTTCCCCACATATAGGATCAAAAGTTAACATTGCTGGTAGGATCGTAGCAATTAGACGACATGGCAAAATAGTGTTCGTAGACTTAGTCGATGATGGTGTAAGAATACAATTATACATTTCACCAAATACCATAAGTGATGAGAAATTCAAATGGTTCTTAGATAACATCGACCTAGGAGACTACATTAATGTTCATGGAGAGCTGTTTTACACTAAACGTGGTGAATTAACGGTTAAAATAGAAGACTATCAACTATTAGCTAAGGCATTACGTAGTCCGCCAGTAAAATATGGTCACCGTATAATGGATCCTGAAGTAAGATATCGTAAGAGATACCTAGATATAATGTTAACTCCTAAGATAAGATGGATCTTTGAAGTAAGATTTAAGACAATAGAAGAGATAAGGAAGTTTATGTGGTCACGAGGATACATAGAAGTTGAGACACCGATACTACAACCTGTTTATGGAGGAGCTGTGGCAAGACCCTTTACAACGCGTGTATGGGCTTTAGATGAGGAGTGGTATCTACGTATAAGCCCAGAGCTCTATCTTAAGAGACTAATAGTGGCAGGGTTCAATAAGGTATTTGAGATAGGAAAGAACTTCCGTAACGAAGACATAGACGTTCATCATAATCCAGAGTTTACAATGATGGAAGCTTATAAAGCATACGCAGATTATCATGATATGATGAGACTTACAGAGGATCTAGTATCAACTGTAGCATACCGTGTACTAGGTAAGACGAAAATAACTTATCCAATAGAATCTGAAGAGGGTAAAGTAGAAGAAGTCGAAATAAACCTCTCACCTCCATGGAAGAGAATAAGGCTTGTTGACGCGTTAAGGGAATACGCTAATCTTGATCCAGAAAAACTAAGCGATGACGAAATTAAAGAATTGTTAAGAAAGTATCAACTTAAACTAGCTGGAGGCTATGATCGTGGTAGAGCAATAGTTAAATTATTTGATCGTCTTGTAGGTAGAAGGTTGATACAACCAACATTTGTAATAGACTTCCCAGCGTCTTCATCACCATTAACAAAGCCTCATCGTGAGAACCCAGAGTATGCTGAACGATTTGAAGCATATATTGCTGGCTTAGAATTAGCAAACGCTTATACTGAGCTAAATGATCCTATCCTCCAAGCAGAATACTTTAGAAGAGAAGAAGAAAGGAAGAAGCTAGGTGACGCTGAAGCACATCCTTATGACTGGGACTTCGTTGAAGCATTAGAGTATGGTATGCCCCCTACAGGAGGATTAGGCTTAGGAATAGATAGACTTGTAATGATATTAGTGGGTACAACGTCGATTAAAGAAGTGATACTATTCCCTATGATGAAGAGAGGATAAAATATAAGATGCGTAACCAGAATCTAGAGGAGGAATTCAAAAGAATTAAGATAAACTCTAAAGTTTATTTAAGGTTACTTATAGATTCTATAGATTCAGCTATACGTAGTATAAACAATAACGAGCTAGAAAACGCTATAAGATACACATGGGACTCGTTGGTCTATCTAGTACAATACCTTTCATCAAAATATGTAGACGAACTTTACAACAGGATTAATAAAAGAATAATATCATGGTTAATGAAGAGAGGAATAACCTTACCATTAAACGAGGTATTAGATACAATAATAATACCAAGAGCACATCGACACCTAAGACCACGTGCACGCGATCTAGAAGAGGTAGTCAAAGAAGTAAAGGGCTTATATGAACTCGTACTGCACGCTGAAGCATTATATATAACGTTGAATGAAGGCTATGAGGATGAAGAAGAGATTAAAGAATTAGTTAGGCAAATACTACATAGGCTATTAATATACATGAATGCTTTAAGAATAATCTCTCATAAGAATATCGCATAAAGTTAAAGCTATGATTCTAGCTGACTCCATAACCTTGGCACTAGGTTTTGTCCCCAAATCTAAGCATTCAACTTGGATACCTAGTAAACATATTGATTTAATACTAGGAACCATAGTCTTAATGTATTTTACGTTTATATTCAATGGTATATAATGTGTAGTGACAGGCGTAAAATTCTCTAATGACTCAACATTACATGTGAAATATGCTTCACCAGGCTTTAAATTTGCTAAAACACCATCAATTATTAATACATACCTAGGCTTATATTCAATTATTTTATGCGTACATAATTCTAGCCCGCCAGGACATTCAACGACATTTACTACATTGCTACATGTTTTTTCAAGAATTCTACAAACCTGTAAGCCCACAACATCATCACATCTCAATTCTGTACCCATGCACACTATCAATAAATCATCATTATTGCTCACAGCATCTTTGATCCAGCTGGATAGTTCGCTAACCCAGCTCATATTCATCCCAAGGCTAGATGTAGACTGCTTCTCATTTAATTCCTACTTTTACATGCGTAGTAGGTAGGTCGTGACATTATGTTAATATTTTTGAAATTAAGTATGAACTATTTAGTATTCTACTTCACTCATTAATGTAATACCTTAAGTCTATTATACTATTGGCCTTATCGATATCCATGTATACTAAATTGCGAAATATATAACATTACCTTTGCAAGTAGGGATTTAAAGCTCAGCGAAGGGCGATTGCTCCACACAAAATATTCGGTGAGGGAAAGCATCATCATTGCCACATGTACGGGATCGCCCCCGGCCCGACGCCTTCATAGCCCAGGTTCGGGCTCGAAGAGTGATACGCGAGGGGGCTCGCTCATCTCCTATCTATAATATGGAGTTAACATTCCTTAAAAGCAACATCGTCTTTAGAATACTATAAACTATAAATTATTGAGGAACATTGTTGAATTAATTCCTGGAACATTTTGAGATGAAAGAAATGTCCCCCGCTTGACCGACCACCATCATCCTCATCCCCCATATTGGGGTTTCAGGTGGTGTGAGACCAGCGGGGGCTATTTACATAATACTCTTCATGGGTTTATTAGTCTTATAGTCTTAACCTATAACATACTTATAGCTCTGTACTAAGATATACTTGTACGAGAATAAAAGGATAGATTGATGGTGGGGATTGATCATACTTGACAACTAAACTATTCTGTGAGGTATATGTGAAATGTATACTTCCAGCATTCCGTGCACTTGTAGCTAAGATCATGGTTAAAGAATATGGTTTATCTCAACTTGATGCAGCTAAAATACTCGGTGTAACCCAGGCCTCAATAAACTACTACTTGTCTGGTAAGAGAGGTCAGAAAGTATTAGCAGAACTTGAACTTATAGATGAAGTACGTAGAATCGCTAATGAAATAGCTAGAAGGCTTATAGAAGAAAGGAGGCTAGACCCTACAGATTATTTTTGTGGACTATGTATGTTATTGAAGAATAATGAATCTCTGCTTACTAGTGTGCTAAAGGTTATTGGCGTATCAAGTGTTAGGGTAAGTCCTTCCAGGATTATTAGTGCTCAACACTGATAGTGCTATAAGCATTAATGAGACGGGGGTCTATCTTTGCTCCTTGATATTATAGAAAGAGGTAAACATTAATAAACTATTTAGACTCTTACCTTAATTTAATGAGCGGGGATAACGTTAGTGCGAGACTTTTATAGTGAGGAATAGATAATTATGTCTAAACATAGATTACTCATAATACTATCAGTATTGGTACCAATGTTACTTGTAACTATTGCAACAGTAGTAATTGTTGCTGGGACGAATGAATATCGTATTCCTGTAATGATTGATGGTCATTACGTTGAAGATAAAAACTTAATACATATACGTGGACTAATAGACATGAATATATATTTACCGGGATATCGTAGCTCTATATACAGTATACAAGGTGAAGCTAATACATCAATAACCACTCTTACGGGTACCGCACAAGGTAAAGCGCTCAACCCTAAAAGTGGTGCAACAATACTAACATTCAGTAGTAGTTTCGTGTATGTATCAGCAACAAGTTATTGGTCTATATCCATTGCAGGCCTCCTATACATTTTAGGGATATTTGCTGGTATAGCTGGGACAGGAGCGTTAATCTACAAAGGTAAAGACACTGAAATATACTTAGCGTTAATACCATTGATGATAGCAATAATGAGCTTTGCTTTAGCATTACTGTTAGCTAAAATGACTGGCAGTATAATGCCCATAGGTGGTAGAGGAGGCGGAAGCAGCTTAACATAATATGCTTATTAGCTTAATAGCAGAAGTTATCTGGTGGGAGTATAAGGTAATGCTTAATGCCACTAGGAGAATAGCATTAGTACTGATAATAATACTATTGTTTTCTAATATTTTGTGTTCAACTGGTATTCAAAGACATGGCGAAGATGTAGGTTCTATACCATTAATCATAACCATAGATGATTACAAGGAAACTATTAAATCATTTTACGGCATTATAAACAATACATCAATATCAAGTAGTCTTCTAAGATTGCTAGCACTAAGTACAAGTATTACGAATAATACCTCCTTAAAGCTAACTAGCATACTACTGAACATTACTTCTAAGTTAAGAAAAATGTTATTGGAAAATCCAAATCCATTAATAAGCCGTTATGATTATACTCGCCTTGCTCTGGTTTTAAGCGTTGTAGATTACTATAATGGTTCATTAATAGTAGATCCATTATTGTTTATAAAACTACTTAAATCTTATGAAAAAGCTCGTCAGCACTACATTCTAGAAAGCATAAGGACTAGGGATCCAGAACTAGCGATATTAATAGAGAACTACCTTAAGCTAGCTCAATCAAATAATACGACGAGTTCGAATAAGCTGCTCGCTATTATAAGAAGTAAAGTAAAAGAATACGTGGAAAAAGGGAACCTAGATATTATCCCACTTGTAGTAGAGGTGCTAAAACAAGGTATTAGTGATATATTTATCGTTGATAGGGTAGTGTTTGCCGAATACGTAAATAATACATCAATCCTTCTAGAGAAGCAAGGCTTTATCGATATAGCTAGGAGATTACGTAGGATAGCTTCTCAACTTTATGGAGGATTTGTTGTTAAAGCTTGGAGAGATCTTAAATTACTTCAAGAAGAAGTTCTAAAACTTAACATAACGCTTACACAGGACTTAGCCTTCAAGTTAGCATCAATATTAGCAGTTACCAGTATTACATATGATAGAATATACATAAACTTAAAGAACAAACCCGGTATCATTCAAACCATAGCTAATATCCTCATGTTGAGAGACTATACTCTTCGTAGAAAAATATATGAAACAATAATATTAGGATCTAGCCTTAAGCATTTTCCCTCCAATAAAGAGCAAACTGTTGATATAACAAGCTTTATGATTTCCCAAGTGCTTATGGAATCCAGCTCTGGTAGTCTTGAACTCCTTAGTCTAAGACAGCCATTACCAGTGAATTATCGTATAGAAGAAAATATGGTGGTTAAGCCTATAGAGAATACAAGTACAATTCTTATAATTATAGTATCAAGCATGGGTATGCTTGCTATATTAATTCATAGTATTTTGGAAACATCTAAGCCTATACGCAAGATAGGAGAAAAGATAAGCCAAGGATACAAACCCAGTATATCATTTGAAGGCGCTAAAGCAAGAATTGTTGAAGCATATATCAAGGCTCTCTTACTATTAGAAGCTAAAGGTCATGGAAGAAAACCTTGGGAAACACCAAGGGAGCATCTTAATAGAATAAAGTCTATACCCTGCTATGAAGGGTTTAAGCGAATTGTAGAATACTATGAGGAAACCGTTTTTTCAGACCATGACATGAGGCTAAATGTAATCGATGAAGTTTACCACTACCTCAAAATGGTTGAAGAAAGTTGCGGCTAACACCCTACATTATAGGATTAATAGTAATAGGTCTTATTGCAGCTCTCCTATCACCTGGAACACTTGTTGAAATAGAATATGCATTACATTATGGAATTCCCTCAATGTATAATATTGAGTGGAACGGCACGTCAATGCTTGCATCAATATTAACTAGTAATGGTTTTAAGGTAGTTGAAGCATATACTGTAGTAGACCCCATAATATTAGCCGAGGTCCATAATCCAGAAAGGATAATATATGTTTACATAGCACCGCAGTATCCATTAACCTCTAGAGATGTTAATATAGTTGAGACGTTAATGAATAAATATGCTTTAAGTTTACTGGTCTGTGATGAAGCCAATACATCCAACATTCTACTATCAAAGTATGGACTATGGGTTTCTGGAAGAATAATTTATACAAGCTATGGATCACCTTACCCATTAGCCTACTTCAAAATAGGTAATTATAGCGGCTTATTTGTGCTAAACTATGCTTCAAGTATAGGCTATGCGGGACATGTGCGAGTAATAGGTGAAACACTTGATGGAGATATAGTAGGAGTTATGTTAAGAAAAGGAGATGACATCGTAGCGGTGATTTCTGATAGTTCTCTATTCATAAACTTAATGTTATCTAAGTCGACTTCCTACATGAACTATAGTAAACTAGTGGAAGAATTATTTAAGTACTTAACTGGAGGTTCTAGTCCCAGGAAAACACTTGTTATAATAGACTTAACTCATTATAGTGGACCTAGTCCAAGAAAAATAGCTGAAATTACAGGTAAAGGTTACGCTATTCTTCATCCACTAGTTATAGTACAATTATTATCTACGTACACTTTGTATGTAGAAGAAGTGATGGTTAGAGAATTAGTAGAAAATTATCCAATTATACTAACATATATCTTCATTACGCTCTTATCGCTTCTTGTAATCTACAATATACTTAGACCTTAAGCTTAGCTAGTGCCTCAAATACTATTCTCGAAGCTTTCTCAACTCTAGGTGCAAGCTCCTTAGCGCCAGCGAAACCACTTGGTTCAACTAAGCTATCACTTACTATGAGCATTGCTGCAGCTTTAAATCCGCGCATAAGGCCTAGTGCAAATAATGTAGCACATTCCATTTCAACACAAATTACTCCCCTACTACCCCAGCGCTTAGCGAAATCTGGGTCTTCAGCATAGAAGGCATCGCTACTAAACACTGGTCCTATGTATATTTTCTCACCTTGTTTCTCAGCTTCCTCTACGAGTAGTTTAGTGAGTTCAAAATCTGGAACAGCAGCCATACTTCCATCCGGTACATACATACCAAGAGTAGCACCGCCATGAGGATATGCCGCACCAGTTGCAACAATAAAATCACCTATCTTCAATCCCTTAACCATTGCACCACATGTACCAAGTCTTATCATAGCTTTTGCTCCAAGCATGAAGAGTTCTTCGAAAACTATTGCAGCTGATGGTGCACCTATGCCATGAGTTGCAACGGTTATTGGTACACCCTTATATTCTCCCGTATATACTAGGAATCCACGGTTCTCGTTAACTAACCGTGGATTATCTAAGAACTCTACTAATTGTTTTACTCTTGCAGGATCACCAGCAACAACTACACGTTCAGCTATATCTCCTTTTTTAGCCTTTATATGAACTGGTTCATGAAACACCATAACTAGAACCACCTCCTCTACAATTTTATCTGTCCTTCATAAATTAATATATCCTAGTATCTAAGTCTATCCCGAGTAAAGTTTGTAGATATAGTTAATACATAATACTCCTGGTATGATTAACATATGCTAATCTGGAGGAAGTAATTTGAATAGAAGTAAGATAGCATACTTTATTCATAAATTTGTGGTAAAAGTATTTGGGCTCACTAATTATGTATTATCAATGAAGCTTACATTAACTTTAAGTTTAACCCTATTATTTATTCCACTAGCTATAGTCTTTGCTAATAGGGATGTCTACCCGTTTATAGCTGCTTTGCAAATACCTTTACTTCTTCTTCCACTTATTATCAAGAATACAATAGATAATACTACTATTTCGGTTACAAGGATAGTGCATAGGGGTGTGGAGAGACATGGAGCAAAAGCTAGGATTATATTACGTAATAGCTCAAATAATATTGTAAAGATAAGTGTAGAGGAAAGAATTACGGACAAAGTAATTATTAAGCCCAGCAAGCTTGAAGCTCTTATTGGACCATATGAGGAATCCACCGTAGAATACAACATATATGCTCCGATAGGCAAACATATTCTTAAGCCATCAACCATAGTAGTATATGATCAGATAGGTCTCATGGGCAAAGAGATAGAGGCAGAAATACTAGGCGACAATGAGGTAAGAATTAAGCCCGAAATAGCTGAGGCAGAAATTCCTAGAGGATCACTAGTAGTATATCCTGTCATAGGTGAAGGTTTTAGGAGTAGATTACGTGGAGTAGGCTTTGATTTTCAAGGCCTTAGGGAATACACTTATGGTGATCCCGTTAAACTAATTGACTGGAAAACTAGTGCTAAATTACAAAAACTTTACATCAAGGAATATGCTATAGAATCAGGTATTCTATTAATACTAGGTCTTATGGTAGACGTGGAGGATTTTCAAGGTAAACCTTCAAACTACGAGTTGTTTGCCAGGAGTATTTCCACGATATCATATTACTTACTACTTCGTGGAGCAAGTATTGGTTTAGCAATAGTATCGCCAGGTAACCTAATAACAGTGCCACCAGGACGTGGACTAAAATACATTGATAGTATACTTAACGCCTTCTCAGAAGTACCCTGGATTAAGGATTCAGTTGATATAGCAGGATTCTTTTCCGGGATAACTAAGATGACATTACATCATACTAGGCCGAGAACTCTATTAATATTTGGCGAAGGCTCTAGGAAATACACTCAAGTAATAGTAGAGAATGTAAGAAAAAGTAGATTGCTCGGACTAAGTGATATCCGTGTAGCAGTATTAAATAATGATAAAATAACAGGGATGCTTACTAGACTAGGATTTCATGCAGGATCTATAAGTTCTCCTGATGATCTATATGAGTTGCTAAAGTTAGCGGTGATTATGTGAGGTATGTTATCTTAAAGTTAAGTAGGATAGCGTATCCTTTAATAATGGCCATGGGCGTTTATATAGCTTTAGCTTCTTCTAGGCTTACTCCTTCACCATTACTATTTATTATAACTACTACTATAAGTTTAGCACTGGTTCTTGAATCTATTCGTATAGCACTTTTAGATGAAATAGGTCTAGGTGATGTAGGTCTACTAATATTATCAGCTAACATATTAGGCTTCATAGGTCTACTTGATGAAGTACTAACACTTATGTATTCTTTAGCAATACTATTGGTGTTAATTGATGGATCTAAGGTTTTGTTTACTAGAAATGTGTTTAATTTCTTAAAAAGCAATAAGCTGTTAATAATGTTTATGTTAATGTACTTAATTATGGTTTTTGTTATTATCCATTTAGATATTTTAGCAGTATTAGCTGGCATGCTTGGACTAGAGAGTGTTAGGAGTTTCATAACCTTACTTTTGGCATCTAAGTCTTCATATATGCTTTTGGGTGTACTTATAGGGTTGGCATTGGTAGTAATAGCAAATACGGTAATAGTACGTAAGTCAATCAAGGAGTCATTGCATGAGCTAGAACTTAGCTTAGAAAACGAACTGTATAGTACAAGTATTGGGCAAGTAATTGTAGTTGAGTTTATGTTGATATTAATAGCATTTATTATTTATCCATTAGTAATCTATTCATTGATGTTGGTGCGGTTACCTAGTGGCCTACCTTACATAATGGGTGTAATTATATCCTTTATTGTATGGGTTATCCTACGTAAAGCAGTTTATGGGTTAATATCATTAAGTATAGGTGGGGAAAGCAGAAAGTTAAAGGTGTTATGGGTTACTGTAGGTTGCATTGTATCAATCTATATTATTGTATCTGAGGTTCTCGGCTATGATCTAAGCATATTTAATGAAGTATACAAGGGTATAACTAGGTTAGAAATTAAGTCTATAAAATTATTAATAGAATTACTATGGGGTTGACGATTTGGTTAATGGGTCGGCTAGGATTCCATTAGTACTAGGCATATTCTTGATACTTGTCTCTCTATACTTTTTCTCGATGGGAGTAACACTTGTGTCTAATGGAGATGTTGCTAGTGGTTTATTGGCTGCTTTAATAGGCTTTGCCTTACTTGCTACTAGTATTACATTAATAAAACTATGGGGTTTAATGAAGATTAAAGGTAAGGAGTAGTTACCTGATCTTTGCTCTGATCACTATGATTATAGCTGTAATTATGACTCCTAGTACCAGTCCTAGGAGTAGTCCTAGTATTAAGTTATTTAGTGTGGTTGTGGTTACAGGTATTGTTATTGTTTTTTCTGCAGTATGTGTTTCAGTTACAGTTACTGTAGCAGTTTTCTCCTTAGTTTCAGTAGTTGTAATAGCTGTTGTCGTTACTGTTGTTGCTGTAGTAGTCTTTGTTATGTTTTTCTCAATAGTATGTGTTATGTTTACATAACTTGTTCTTGTTACTGTAACTGTTACAGTTTCTCTATGGATAATAGTGACTGTTGGTAAGGCTGTTATTGTTATACCTACTTGAGGTTTAGGTATACTTGCCTCTACAAGCGCTTTTAGCACTTGCGCATGTAGTGAAGCTAGCATGTAGTAATATATTGTAGTAGCCCAGTCTTCTTCTATACCTTTATGCGCTTCAGCCAGCTCCATATAATTCAATGCTATTAGCGGTATTGCTCCTACATCGAATGCATCTCTTATAGAGGCCTTGGTTTCCTTCTCAACTACTTGAATTATACCTCCTATACCTGTTTTAAATAATTCATGTATAGCTACAACACTAGAGGCTACAGCATGTATTGATGCAGCTATGCTACCATAGGTGTCATTGTTTGAGAAGGCTTTCATAGCTAAATCAACATTCATTAGAGCCTCGTCATAGCTTGAAGGCTTACTGCCAATATCTGATACCAGTGTTTCAAGATAGCTAAAGCTACTTTTAGCCATAGCTAGTAGGCTTTCAGCTATATCTTTAACAGCTTGTGAGTTTATCATAGACGTGCTTACTCTTGACATTAATAACCATTGTTTAGCGCTATCGGCCCTGGCCTTTGCAAAAGCTAACATATATATTAGTTTATCTAGATCACTCCAGCTGGTAACTTTCTTAAGCATATTTATTGACTCATTAAATATTAGTTCAGATAAGTAATAACGGTATCTTGCAGCCAGCAGTGCTTCAAACTCTGAGAATGTTTCAGCTTTACTAGCCATTACTATGTAGCGTGTAGCTATTATAGTGTTATTTACCTCATTCACAAACTCAGCTAACCTACTATCATCGAGATACACTTTAGCATACTCAAGTGCAGTCAACCCCTCAATATAGCTTGTAAATGCATAGCTAGCAGCCTCATAGTACATTTTTGATAATAAGGAAGATGATGCTTGTTCCGCATAATTCAAGGATTCATTTATATGTCTTTCAATTATATATCTCACAGGGTATGGTATCTTCTTAGCCAGTTCAAGTGCTTGTTTCCTAGCATCTTCGCTTCTAGTGAGATAGCTATGTGTCCAGCTAATGACTATGTTAACGGCTTCGCTGGGAAGTTGTGGTAGAGTTATACCACTTGGTAAGCTTATGTTCATTCCAGTAAAATAGTAAAATGCTTCACGAACGCTTGCAACCTCTACAACTGTAACATTTAATTGTTTTCCAAGCTCTACCACATCTACTGGTACATATTCTGTTCTAACAAGATATCCTCCGGGTATAGGTTCTCTTACAATCTTTCTAACGTATACTACTCTCTGCCCTATAGGTATGAGGAATACCTTTGTACCAACTTCTGCAGCAGCTTTAAGCTTAGCAGGAATACCTCCTACGGGTCCTATACTTCCATCGGGACATATCATGCCTGTCATCATTACGTCTGGTCTAAGGGTCTTATTTAGGAACAAACTTAGTAGTGCGATAGTCATTGCTCCTCCTGCACTAGGACCACCTATTATGAGACTACTGCTCTTCATCCTTATGAAATAGTCATAGCTATTGAAGCTCTTGCCTGCAATGGTAGCTGCTATTAGAGCGGCTATCCTAGCAGTGGCTTGGGTATCAAGTTCTGTCAATGGTTCTGCGCTGAAGTATACAATACCATTACCTGGATAAGCTATTGATACATAAAGATCCGCAACAACTCCTCCTTCCTCTTCGCCCCCTATAGTTGTAACAGCTGGAACTTTAATGTGTGTACTCTTTATCCATATATAGGATGTACTTGTCTCTGTAACTGCTATGACAGTTAATAATGGTGATACCATAGAGATTAATAGAATAATAGCAATAAGCGACTTATATGCCGAAGCCAATATCATTCACCTGTACCCGGTTAGCAAGTTGTTTAGACCTGGATCAGAGTTATGTAATAGCATATTAAAACCTCATCGGATATTATCGGATATTGGAAGACAAATATTAAAAACCATTGTTAATTAAGTTTCGTATGAGACTACGATAGCGAGTGATATAGTTAGGTGTTAATAGTGATGGATTTGTTCTCAATTATACTGGTAATCACAGTTATACTATATGTTGTGCTACTAATTATGATTTCAGAGTACATTCGTTCCAGGAAGGGGTTATCATCTTACTTTACTAGGAGAATAATCCACCTCTTAGCAGGGGACTCCATTGTAGTTTTACCTTTATTCAAGCATGTAGTGTATCCCGTAGTAATTACAATAATACTTGCGTTAATGGTTTTTATAGGTCTTAGTAGACCTGGTAATCCCTTCTCAAAGACCATGGTTGTAACAGAATATGATAAATTACATGTATATGGTCCTTTGTATTACATATTAGCTATAATGATCTTGGTAATATTGTTCTATAATCACCCTGAGATAGTCATAGCATCAACCATGATAATGGCCTGGGGTGATGGTTTTGCATCATTAGTACCCAAATATATTAGTAATCCTCATATGATATTCAATAGTGGCGTGAGATATCGTAAAAGCATTGAAGGTACACTAAGTATGATTATAATGGGATTTCTTGGAGCAATTGTAGGCTTGTTTCTGAGCAATATTTTAACAGGTTACAGCTTCAACATAGTAGGTTTGATACCTATCGTATTGATTGCAAGTATTGTATCTGGTATAGTGGAAATGCTGAGTGTTGGACCACTGGCTAGCTTTGACAACCTAACTGTACCTATGGCATCAACTGTAACAATACTCTTATTAGAGCATATGCTCCCAAGCATTACTTAAATAATATTACTTTATAGAAGCCTTAATACCTTCTAAGATGATATAGTTTAAATAGGTGTGTCAAGGGGAGTCCAGGTAAAGTAATCTAGAAGTCCTTAATGCAAGGGGCTACCCATTGGCTATACTGTTGATAGTTGACTATGTACTTAGAGTACTAGTGGTACTACTGTTCGGTATAATATCTTTAAAGAAAAAACTTGTTGATATTACTGGTTTCATTGCCGGACTATTTGTGGGCTTATCTGTTATTCTCCTAGGTGGCTGGAACTGGTTTATCATTATATTATTATTCCATTTAGTAGCAGGCATTGCTACTAAATGGAAATACGAATATAAGAGAAGTCTTGGTGTGGCAGAAGAAAAAGGTGGTGCAAGAAGTTGGAAGAACGTATTAGCAAATGGCATTATTGCATCAATAGCGGTTATGCTTGAATACATGGTTGGTGGACAAATATGGGCTTATGCATACCTTGCTGCTGTTGCAACAGCTATGGGTGATACCCTTGCTACCGAGATAGGATTACTGAGCCCTAGTAAGCCTAAGTTAATAGTTAAGCCTTGGATAGAGGTAGAACCTGGTACCTCAGGTGGTGTAAGTCTTCTTGGATATATTGCGTCGGCATTAGCAGGCTTAATAGTAGGGCTTATAGGCTGCATGCTTGGCGTTGTACCTTCCACAGAAGTACCCAGTCCCAACCCACTATACCTTATAGGGGTAATAACCCTAGCCACACTTATCGGTGTAACAATTGATAGTATAATTGGTGCAACAATTCAAGCACAGTATCGTTGTACCGTATGCGGCAAGCTTACAGAAAGACCCGTACACTGTGGAAAACAAGCTATATTAATTAAAGGTGTACGATGGGTAGATAACCATGTAGTGAATATACTAGGTATAGCTAGCGGTGCACTATCAGCCATGATAATAGTATTACTAACATAAACATAAATATAGAATAGATAAAATGGCTAGGATATTTTAGGTATATTGGGCTGTTCTCTCACTAGCTCTAAGCTGTGCTACTATTTCATCAAGACCTAATCCACTATTCACTAGTTCAACTACACGGCTACGTTCATCTACACCTAATTTACGGTTTAATAATCTCTCAACCTCATCTATTAATAGTAATGGTATGTATTGATCTAATACTTTCTCTAATAACTTTGGTATTGCTTGTGATAGGTTCGCTACAGCTTGTGATAAATCACGTATGGTCTTAACGATATCATCGCCTTCATCTGCTTGTGAATGTTTGTCTAGGTTTATTTGCTTCCTTTCATCCTCTATCAAGAATTTAACACCCAGTTAAGTATAGTATACAATATCTTGTCTCTAAAACGTCTCCACCTGATAACACTCTAAAAATAATATTATAGCTAAAGACTATGTAGTAGTTAGTAGGGACTGAGACGTGGTTTCAAGAGTATCAATGTGTCTATTAGTACTAGTGTTTATCCTACTATTTACATTAGCGTATTATATGCCTTATTATAGTGGTGGGTTTGGCAAAATAGCGTATGAGCATCCTGTGGTAGTTGAGAAACCTAAACCCTTGTTCACATCAGTGTCACGTAAAACAAATATATACATTCCATTAGTGAACAATACTAGTAGTATGGGTGTTAAGGAGAATGTGAGTGGGTTCTGGAAAAACCTACGTGATGTATGGTGGATTAAGGCTTTAACACAAGTATTCTTATCAATTATGTCAATTATATCGTCCATTATAAAGTTCCTTATAGATTTAACGATAATTGATATACCTAGACCTAGCGTTCATGAAGTAAGTGGTGAAGTTAATACAACTGTATTGGTGAATCCTCGAAGACTATTGATGGTAGGTGTATTAGGCTTAATATCAGCTGTTATTGTATTAGCTATTATAGCTAGGTCTAGGTTGAAGAAATACGATATGACAGGTTACTTCTTAAGTAAAAGGTTTGAAGAGTACTCTTCCGAGGAGCTTGTAGATAAAGCTCGGTATAATATTAGCTTACTAGATCTTAAAGAAAAGGACATTAGCAAAATAATACTACATGCTTTTAGCCGTGTATATTCATGGGGTAAGGAGTTACTCGGGATAGGAGAATCTATTACACCTCGTGAACTTGCATACCTATATGACGTTAAAGGTCTTAGTGATAAAGTATGGGTTATTTCATCTGCATTTGAGGAACTAAAATATGGAAAACGTATTCCCTCATGGGTCAATGTTAATGATATCCTTGGCGCTCTACGTGATGTCGAGGTGAAGATTAGGGAATGGTCTTCGAAGAAATAGTCCTCCTACTTTTACCTATAGGTATTGTTTCAACAGTGCTAGCCTACTATTACTATACTAAAATAGCCAGTTATTGTTGCTTATCTTTTGGTGTATTAGAAGATAGTAGAAGAGAAGAGGTGTTAAAACCTCCTCGTTGGAGTAATGTTTTGGCTTCGAGAATAGAATTCATTGATGAGACTGTATTGGATATACTACGTAGTATGATAAGGAGAACAGAGTCACGTTCCACCACATTATTGGGGATACATGTTTTTCCACATGGTGTAGGTTCTCTTCAATTATTGAGATTATATATTGGATCGTTCATAAGGTTGTGGAGACGTGTAGGCTTTTTCAATTCGGTTACTTTCTACTTAAAGACTATTAAGGTAAGAATGCTCTATAGTAAAGTTTTAAGACTTCATAGGTCTAACAAGCTTCATGGGTATAGACTCATTGCTTCAAGGTTGTTTAATGAAATAATTGAGTTGAACAAGATCATTGAGGCGTATAGTAGTTGAATCCACGTGATGTATACATAATTGCTGAGAAAGTGAGGAGACAGGTTTCAAGAGTTATTGTGGGTAAAGAGGATGTTGTTGATCGACTATTAATAGCATTACTTGTCGGAGGACACGTATTGTTAGAAGGTGTTCCAGGTGTTGCTAAGACGTACCTAGCTAGATCCTTTGCAAAAACTCTAGGATTGAAGTTTAAAAGAATTCAGCTCACGCCAGATCTACTACCAAGCGATATAATTGGTGTTAAGGTATACAATTATAAGACAATGGAGTTTGAATTTAGGCCTGGACCAGTATTCACTAATATATTATTAGCTGATGAAATAAACCGTACACCTCCTAGAACTCAAGCAGCGTTACTCGAGGCAATGCAGGAGAAACAGGTAACTGTTGATGGTGAAACCTATAAATTACCTGAACCATTTGTTGTAATAGCTACTCAAAATCCTGTTGAAACAGAAGGTACTTACCCGTTACCTGAAGCACAACTTGATCGATTTTTGTTTAGAGTAATAGTAAATTACCCCTCAAGGAATGAAGAAGTTGAGATGCTTAGGATTAAGAGGGTTAAAGGTGAAGTAATAGACGTGGACCAGATAGCTGGTCCTAAAGAAGTGTTAGAGGCTTCAAAGACTGTTGCCGAGAAAGTTAAGGTCGATGATGCTATACTTGAATACATAGTTGATCTCGTAAGAGCTACACGTGAACATCCATCAGTACTTTTGGGTGGTAGCCCTAGAGCCGAGGTAATGCTTCTTTATGCTTCAAGAGCTTATGCAGCTATTAGTGAGGGTAGAGATTACGTGGTTCCTGATGATGTGAAAGCGGTTTTCTTTGATGTAATGAACCATAGGATTATACTAAGACCGGAATATGTTATAGGCACGTATAGTCGTGAACCTTTATGGAGTTACCGTGCAATACATGGTATACTTAGCTCAGTAGTAGAGAAGGTTAGGGTCCCCAAGTAATGGTTTTATTAACTTCTAAAGCACAAATACTAATTATTGTGTCACTCCTAACATTACCATTAGGGTTACTAACTCTTAGAATGGAAGTAATACTATTTTCACTAATAATCCTTATATCTATCGCACTAGATGTAATTTACTTTACACATAGTATTAGAGAAGTTGAAGTTAATGCTTGGAGAGATAGGATCCCAGAAAGAGTTATAGTTGACTCGATAATACCTGTTAAAGTCTATGTGAAGATCAAGGGTTTCCGAGGAATAGTTAGTGTTCATGACCATGTACCTGATGTTTTCCAAATTACTGAAGGCAGAACAAGCTTGTATACAAGAGTACATGAGAACCAAGTTATCAAGTTAGAATATGTATTCAAAGCCGTTGTCCGCGGAGATCATAGAATTGGGCCCCTAACGGTAATACTACATAGTCCTCTAGGCCTGGTAGGTAAACGTATAGACTTACCTAAGAACACTATCAATTACATTAAAGTAGTTCCACAATTCTATGCGTATAGGTTTAAGACTAGAGAGACTATTGCTAGGTACATTATGCCTCCTGGTGGACATCCAGTTAGGATGCGTGGTCTAGGTGTAGATCTCGAATACATACGTAACTATCTACCAGGTGATGATGTTAGGAAAATTGCCTGGAAGGTTTCAGCTAAGAACCCTAGAAGAGAACTTATGGTTAAGGAGACTAGTAGTGAGGTAAGATTAAGCTTATTTATAGTACTAGATGCCGGAATAGAATCAAGCTTAGGTTATCCTCGTAGGCTTATAGACTACTATGTTGAAGCTGCAGGGTCTTTGATTCTTGCTGCTCTTGATCATGGTGATCTCGTAGGGTTATATATCTCAGGTACGCCGAGTCTCCTAGTACCATTAACAAGGAGGAAAGAGTACTTATACATGGCCCTCAAGTTCCTTGAAACACTTAACCCTAGCAATACTAGATCAATACTTCATCGAGTACCTAGTGTACTAGCATCAGCTTTACCAAGAAGGTCTATAGTCTTCTACTTTTCAAGCCTTGAGAACATTATCGATGTAAAAGGCATAGCTGAGAAGACTAGAGCCTTAGGGCATAAACCAGTCTTCATGATACCCTATACACCATCCTTTATAAGAATAAGCGTAGATAAATTACCATTAAAATACTTCTATAATAAGGTGCTTATCGATGAAATTAACAGGTTAAAACAAGTAGTTAATGAACTGGTAGCTGCTGAAGCTGAAGTAGTAATACTTAAACCCGTAGATTTTGTCTCCAAGGTTCTAAAAATCTATTATTCACTAAGGGAGCTTGCATGAAGGCTAGCATAATCTCAATCCTTAGAATAATTACCGTAAGCCCAGTGTTCATTTTATGGTTATACAGTATCTTGGAAGTCTCTAGTGAGATATATGGTTTATATCATGTTATAACCGGTATATTCATAATCGTACTAGCTTGGTATTTAAGGAAACATAACTACGTTGACTACCCAGTATTCTTTCTATTTGCGTTTTTATTCTTTGGTTTAATAGCTCAGCTAGGTGTAGGTTTCTGGATAGAATCTCTATTTCTTATACTGCCAGGTTTTCATGTCATCGTGGCTTTAGATACAAAGAAATTTCATCACCTAATAGCATTATTAACTTTGACTTATATCTACACGATTCTACAAGCATATCTCGTAGATATAGGTCTATCATATAAGGCTGGCCTAGCAGCGATACCAGCATTCTTTTCTTCAATACGTGTAGTACTCTATGGTGGGATACCAGAGATTATGTTCTACGAGCCTGTGCCAGGGTTAATAATAATATACGCCTTAGCTACAATATCATTAATACTATTAATGATTCATGAGGAGAACATTATAGAAGCAGGCCCCAAGGTAATATTGGACTCTATGAAGATACTCATAATTTCTTCGTTGATAGCATTCTCAATTGTTGCAGTATCAGTTGTTGTTCAAGGATCATTAATAGTATTCTGGACAATTACTATACTATCAATATCAGTGTTAGCAATAATAGCTTATAGAAAATTAGCTAAAGCATGACCCCTCCCTAAGTCTTTGTCGATGTTGTTCTGCATCGATATATCTATGATCCCGTGTCCCCGGTCATCGGGGTCTAACAGTTAAAACTAATATCTAGCTTATTAAAGTATACTTGAAACTTGGGGATGAAGGTATTATTGTCCGGTCATCCGAAGGATTATGTGGAAGCCGGACCCAGCTGACCCGTCTATTGCCTTGTAATGGAATCTGGTATGCAATTCAAGTTTATAGTAAATCATGAAGATTGCTAATAGGTCTATGGTTCGATGTACAGAGTTATAGGTAAAATATTAAGTTCCTAGTCTAAAGATACACTCTATTGGGAAATACCATGGGTAAGGTTAGATCGGCGCCTATAGTAGTTTTAGTCACAACACCTAATAGAGAGGTTGCTGAGAGGATAGCTAGAAGACTAGTAGAAGCTAGATTAGCAGCATGTATAAACATTGTTGACGGTATTAAAAGTACGTATTGGTGGAAGGGTAAAATTGAGGAAGATAATGAGGTTCTAATGATAATAAAGACCAGGTTAGATCTATTTAATGAACTAGTAGAAGAAGTGAAGAAGAACCATGTTTATGAGGTCCCAGAAGTAATAGCTTTGCCTATAATCATCGGATATCGTGATTACATTGATTGGTTAGAGGAAGAAACCAAGAGTCAGTAATGGGACCTTTCATCATGTAAATCCTTTTTACCTAGGCTTCCTCAGCCTGTAGGCGCTTCATCAACCTTTATGTGATATCTGTTATTCTACAAGTTCATATACTTTGAATTTAACGTCTTTATATCTAAATGAACAAATATTAGAAAGAGGACATGTACTACAAGAACATTGTTCTTCAACAACTCTTATCTTTCCCTGAGATAGCAATATGCCTATAATTGCTTCAACTTCTCTCTTATCCATACCAAGTACTTGGGCAAGCACATCTGGTGTGAATACACGTATCTTACGTACAGTCCTGAGTAGTTTTTCTATGGAGTTACTCAATACCTAAGACACCGGAAGCCCTATGCTATAATTAATAGTAGATAGTATATTACTGTTGAAAGTATAGTTGCTAGTACTAACATGTATACTACTGCTATGATCGTTAGCTTCAAGTTCTTTAATTCTTGATACATTACAGCTATTGTTGCAAGACATGGAACGTATAATGTCATGTATGCTAGTATTGCTATTGCCTGGTGAATAGATATGCCTAAGCCTAGTAATGCTTCATCGACACCTTCAGCTCCTTCAAGTAATGTTATTGCTTCAATTAAAGCTTCCTTAGCTATAAATCCATGTATTAAAGCAAAACTCACCTTCCATGCAGATTCGTCATTTAGACCCCATAGAGCCTTGAATATAGGGGCAAGACTATGGCCTAGAATTGCGCCATAACTTTTGGTAGGATCTTCTGCTAGGCCTTGAGGACCATAAGTTAGTAGTAGCCATGTGATAATACTTAATAGAAATATTATTATGCCTGCTTTCTTTAAGAAGTGTTTACTGTAATCCCATGTAATCCACCATACGACTTTAGCGCTAGGCTTATGCAAAGGTGGTATTTCTATAATGAACTCTGGGGCTTCTTTCCTCTTAAACAGAGCTTTCCTAGCTACTAGCGATGTTATTAAGAATACCAGTATACCAAGTACATATAGCCCTGCAATTAGTAGTGCTTGATTTAATGGTGATTTGAAGAAGGCTGTAGCAAATGCTAGTATTACTACTAGTCTTGCTTGGCAAGGGATGAAAGGTGTACTCAGTATTATCTCTACGCGTTCCTCTTCTTCCGTTGCAGTACGACTTGCTAAGACTCCTGGAACATTGCATCCAAGACTTATTATCATTGGGAATATGGCTTTACCTGAAAGGCCAAAACTCGAGAAGAAATTATGAAATGATGTAGCCATTCTTGGCGCTAATCCTGAATCTTCTAGCATTGCTATAAATAATGATATGAGTATTATTAATGGTAGGAATGTTAGTACGCTACCTACGCCAGGTATTATTCCATCAGCTATGAGGCTTACAAGCCATTCAGGTGCATTGCTCTCCATAGCTGTTCTGGCAGCATCGGATAGCCATGAGAATAAGCTGTCAAGTAGACTGCTGAAACTAAATTCTTCAACTACTTCAGCTGCTTCTATAAACCCTAATTCAGATAATAATATGTTTAATGGAAAACCTGTATTTATGGCAAAGGCTAGGAAGAACACAGCGATCAGTACTGATAGACTGGTAATGGGCCCTATGATGGGGTGTTGAAATACTTTATCAATTAAGCTAGTAGTCATCGGTGCTTTATGTTCTACTCGTACAATTACGTCCCTCATAAGTTTCTCAGCATACTCGAATCTAATAGTTATGGTTACGTCTTCAGGAGTTTTGCCGACACCCTTCGTTATCGCTTCACGTAGTTCATTTACCTTAGTGATTATGTATTCTTCGCCAGCTTTACGTAATAATTCTTCAAGTCTATGATCACCTTCAAGAAGTCTTATGGATGCCCATCGCGGATTATAGTTTCTTAACGCTTTACTCTTCCTAACTAATGGTTCTAGTTCAGCTATGTAGGGTTCTAATCCATCATAATCTATTCTTAGAGGGGTACTTCTTCCACGTTTTCCTTCAACAACATCTATTATTGCATCAAGTAGCTCACGTATACCAACACCATGAACAGCTGATACAGGTATAACTGGTACACCTAGTTTAGCTTCAAGCTTATCAACATGTATATGTATACCCATGCTATGTGCTAAGTCTATTTTGGTTAATGCTATTACGACTTTGGGCGTTAATTCTAGTATCTGAAGTGCTAGATATATGGTTCTTTCAGGTGCAGTAGAGTCTACTAGAACCAATACTAGGTCAGCTTCGCCGCCAACTATGTATTCTCGTGCAATTACTTCGTCAATACTAGAAGCAGTTATACCATACGTTCCAGGTAAATCAACGAAGCAGATCTTTTTATTACGATGAATAATGTCTCCAACCTTTAATTCAACAGTTACACCTGGCCAATTGGCTACATGTGCTGTTTCACCAGTTAGTACGTTAAATAGAGTCGACTTACCAACATTAGGATTACCGGCTACAGCTACGACAATGTTGCATTTACGTTGTTCTCTTATGCCTAGACGGCTCCAGTCTTTGTTCAAAACTGTAATCACCTAAGCATATTTAGATTAGTCTAAATCTTTTTAAACAGTTTTATCTTATTACAATGTGAGGCTAGAGTCCATGTTAACGCAGTCAAAGAACTCATTAAAGAGTGGTGAAGTAACTTCAGCTGTTGAGGATTATCTTGTAACAATTTATAGACTCGAAGAAGCCTTTGGGATAGCACGTACTACTATTATAGCTAAGGAATTGAATGTAAAGCCAGGTACTGTTTCAAAGATTATATCCAAGCTAGAGTTGAAGGGACTTGTAGAAAGAACAAAGTATCGTGGTGTTAAGCTAACTAAGGAAGGACGAAAGATAGCTGAGAAAATAGTTTGGAAACATCGTATAATAGAACGATTTCTATACGATTACGTAGGTTTGGATCCAATAAAAGCTCATGATTATGCACATCTAATGGAGCATTTACCAGATGAAATAATAGAGAGAATCTATGATAAACTTGGAAGACCACCAACATGTCCCCTAGGTAATCCTATTCCAGGATCACCTTTACCCCAAGAATTAAGGGTAGCTAAACCTTTAACAGAAGCAGATTTAGCATCTTGTGTGAAGGTTGTAAGAATAGCAGGTGTACTTAAGGAGGGATTGAAAGTATTACTGGACTTAGGACTCATGATAGGCGTTATATTAAATATAGTCTATGTAAGTAATAGCCATGTAGTCGTAGATATTATGGATAAAAATAAAATAGTAGAGATACCATCAAAGTATGCACGTATGGTCTATGTAGTTGAAAATGATAATTGTTAGCCTATAGGTGATGCGAGTATGCAAGGACTTCCTAGGACTACGCGACTGGTATTCTTACCACCAGGTTCACGAGCAAGAGTGATAAGTATTGATAGTGGTTATGGGCTTAGAACAAGGCTCCTACAAATGGGGCTTACACCAGGAGCCATAGTGGAAATAGTTGATAATACGCGTGGCCCAGTAATAGTAAGAGTACGTGGTGTAACTATAGCGCTTGGAAGAGGTATGGCAGCACGTATAATAGTTGAACCATTATGACCTTATTTTAAGCTGATAGGAATCCTCCGTCAACAGGTATTATTGCTCCATGGACATAGCTTGCGAGATCTGATGCAAGGACAAGTACTATTCTGGCAACTTCATCTGGTTCTCCAAGCCTACCTAGTGGAAGTCTATTCATAAAGTCTACTCCAGTTTTAATAATGTCTATCTTAAGCTTTAGTAATGCTTCTCTTCTAAGCTTCTCTACGCCAGGAGTCTTAATACCTCCAGGAACTATAGCGTTAATTCTAAAGCCTTGCTTACCGTACTCTCTTGCTAAAGCACGTGTGAGGGCTATAACACCCATCTTGCTTACATCATAGTGTACTAGCCCTTTAGCAAAGGGTAGTATGGCTTCAATAGAACCAATATTAATTATAACACCACCTTTCTTAAGTCTACGCTTAATCATGTACTGGCACATCCAGAAAACAGCCTTAAGGTTAACAGCTAATGTTTTTTCAAGCAGTGGTTCATCTACTTCGATGAAATCCTTGAACGAGTATACGCCAGCATTATTTACAAGAATATCAGGCTCGCGCCCACGAATATTGTTCCATAATCTATCTATCTCTTCCCTCTTAGACAAGTCCACTTTGAACAATTCTACATCAACATTAAATAACTCCTTAACCTTATCGCCAACCCTTCTAAGTCCATCAGAGTCTATGTCAACTAGATACAAATTAGAACCAGCTTCAGCAAATCGCAATGCTATTGCCTCACCTATGCCGGAGGCCGCGCCGGTTATAAGAGAGACCTTATTTTTCAGAGATAAAAGCTCCATGAGAGATTTAGGCAAAGGTACTATCACCTCTAAGGCTTAGAACAAATTTCTGTAGATATATCTGAAGACACAGACTTATATATCCTTGATATTATCCCTTAGATAAAACATTACTCTATTCTATGGTTAGGGTACGTTTAACTAACTTTTTAAGTACTGGGTATAGTAGTATGGGTTTAGAAGATAATAGCTTAGGGTTAAGACTATGGGCTTTAAGTCAAAGCTATTTACCTCTATGACACTTACACTAATATTATTTATAGGGTTAACTAGCTTAGCCTTAGCAGTTATACTTAGCTTACTTGGAGTTGATCTCCTAGGTATTGCCTTGATAATAGTATCGGTTAACTTGTTTGAATGGATGATTGCACCATATGTTATAGAAGCAATATACCATGTAAGACCACTGCAACCTAACGAGTATCCATGGCTACATAGAATTATACGAGAGTTGTCTAGGAGGATGGGTGTAAAAACACCTAAGCTAATGTTAGCTGAAATAAATGTACCTAATGCCTTCGCCTATGGGTCACCTTTAAGTGGTCCTAGAGTAGCTGTAACCAAAGGGCTAGTAGAGAATCTTACTAAGGAGGAAATTGAAGCAGTATTGGGTCACGAGCTAGGGCATCTTAAACACCATGATGTAGGCATAATGATGTTCTTATCACTTATACCATCAATGTTCTTCTTGATTGCAAGGTATGCTATGTTCGCATCACTCTTCGGTGGAATGGATCGTAGGGATAGAGGTGGAGGAATAGTAGCGTTAATACTAATCGCTGGTATAAGCTACCTCATATACTTTGCACTAATACTCTTACTCTTAAGGCATAGTAGGCTAAGAGAACTCTATGCCGACTATGAATCAGCTGTAAATATACCATTGGGTGCCCGTAAACTTGCAGCAGCATTGGCAAAAATAGCTTTGGTTACGGGTAGGTTGGGTAAAATTGCTGAAAGAGAACTAGCTAGAGCTAGCGCTTTTAAAGCTCTATTAATAGCTGATCCAGAATCATATAATCTTAAAGGAATTGGATGGAGTAGAAGCTGGGAAGAAGACTATATGTTAGCTGTTAAGCTAGCCTCGGAAAAAGTGAGGGAAGTAGCCTTATTCTCAACGCATCCACCGTTAAGGGAAAGGTTGCGTAGATTAATAGAGCTTGACAAAGAGCTTTCAAGTAAACCTGATTATTATAGATGAACTTTTAAACTATATTGAAGTGGTTTAGAAGCGGGAATGATAGGGTATGTCTTCAACTAAGATATACTTCCGTAAGCCAGTAGACTTAAGGGAATACATCGTTATCTCGGGCTTTCCCGGTATGGCTTTAGTAGGCAAGGTGTCAGTAGATTTTCTCGTAGATGCATTGAATGCCTCTCCTGTAGCTGAGATCTATAGTTATGGTTCACCATCATATATAACAGTTGAAGATGGGTTAGGCGAGTTACCTGTAGCAAAACTATACGTGGTTAAAGATAAAAGAATAGCAATATTAACGGGGAACTATCAACCTTTAACAAGCGAGTTACAGCATGAATTTGCTGATAAGGTTGTTAGCGAATTAGCTTCAAGGGGCGTTTCAAGAATTATAACCATGGCGGCATATGTAACGGAGGTAATCAGTGGTGAAAGGAAAGCTTACATAGCATCAAATGATGAGAGACTTCTACGTGAGCTAGTAGAGAATGGTGGTATCCCTATGAGTGAAGGAGGTGTAACGGGGCTTAATGGACTAATAGTTGGATGGGCTAAGGTATATGGTATACCAGCAGCATGCGTTATGGGTGAAACAACAACAGCCTACGCAGAGTCAACACTAGCTGATTACCGTGCAGCAAAAACCGCGTTAAAAGTAGTATTAGGGTTACTTAAACTAGATATCGATTTATCTGAGCTAGATGTAAAAGCCAAGGAGGTAGAAGAAGAAGCTAAGAAGATAAGAGAAGAATTATTAAAGAAAATGTTCACGTTCGCTGAGAAAACAGGTAGACCAACTACATATCTATAACGAGCATAATGAAGTACTTCTTAGTAACAGTGTTCAGCCTTAAAAACAATATTGTGGTAACGCATCCTTTTTCAAGCTTACAAGAATTCTAACTAAATCACCATCTTTTAAGCCAAACAATTTTCTAAGATTCTCCTTAGCTATAATTTCAATAACATTAAGGCTGTAAATAGTCTTCTCTGGACGTATGATGTAAACCTTAGTACACTTTATGAACCCGGGCCAAGCATAAACTCTACCATAACCCTTTATAGGAGGTTCTATTATATATACAGGTTTACTTAGTAATTCTTTAATTATCTGAGTACTATTAGGTTCTAAGCGTATGTTTAATGTTCCAGGGAAGGGTCTAAGACCCAAAACACGTTGTATATTCTTAGAATAGAGGTTAACATAGAATTCTCCTTCACCCTTACCACTAAAAACGGTACCCAATACCTCAATGAAATCCATAGTGATGGTTTTTCACCTCAATAGTTATCTTAAGCTTTAGTCGCAAACCCCTAATTACTGAAACACAGCCAGTGTGGAAAGCATGTAAGTATAGGTAAAAGAATATTATACTTCCCTACTAACATAAACATACGTAGGGTGACTTAGTCGATTTGAAAACAGTATCGATATCTCATGGCGATATCGATGGAGTGGTTTCAGCAGCTCTTATAGCGAGGTATACTGATAATGTAGCAGTTAGATTATCAGCTACGTCGGCTTTACCGAAGGTTATAGAGAGCGCTATGTTTGATATAGTTGTTAGAGGAGCAGATACAATAATAATCAGTGATCTCAATCCTAGCGAAAGTAATCATAAAAGGATAAGGGATATACTTAACCAATACGTAATGGCAGGTATTAGAGTCATATGGTTAGATCATCATGAATGGCCTGAAGGAATAATGGATGAATACCGCGGACTAGGTGTTGAGGTAATAGTGGATGAGACTAGAGTAGCAGCAGAAATAGTACTAGAATACTTATCTAATAAGATCAAGAATATACTTGAGGATAGATTTGCTCAAGCATTAGTAGACCTAGCTGTAGATGACGATAAGTTCCTTAATAAGAATCCGCTAACATTAAGATGGCGAAGACTACTTAGATGGTATGATTGGGAATTTCGTCGTAAAACTGTTAGAGCATTCGCAGCAGGAGATCTATGGCCTTTATGGGCTCAAGAGGCCTATGATAAAATTAAAGATGAGTATGACTATCTTCTTGAAAAGACTATTGAGAATACTCGTATAGTAGATGTCAAGGGATACAAAATAGTGATAGTACCTCCTCCATCAGATAAGGTCCATCCTGGAGACATACAATTAGAACTTAACCGTAAAGGTATACATGGTGACATCTTCGTAATAATATATAGTAGAGGAATAAGTCTTAGAAGCGAGAAAGTAAATGTAGCAGGTATAGCTAGAGCCTTGGGTGGTGGAGGCCATACATATTCTGCTGGAGCACCAATAGATAATGCTGATGTGAATTCAATAATAGAAGTTATTTCAAGATATCTTGAGCCCTTAAAACCTTCTCAAATAAGTCAGTAGTTGAGTAAATTATCTCTCTAAACCTAATTTTTAATAATTTAAGCCATCTACGATCACTATATCTTTTATCAGCTAACACTATGATAACGTTGTCTCCATCCTTACGAATAGATCTACCAATAGCTTGTCTGATAGTTATAGATGTTATCCTCATTAAAGCATCATAGTAGCTTACTTTGAGTTTTTCAGCGAGTATACTTACCCTCTTACGGGTATAATCATCGGGTTGAGGAAACGGTATGCCAGCAATAACAACAATATCTACTAAACTATGTCCGTTTTCATCCACGAATTCTACTCCTTCACTAAGTTTACCTGAGGCTACAGCTACTATAACACCTCTATCTCTTCGTGCAAATTCTACTGCTTCAGCAAGAATAGTATCCCTTTCTTCAACAAATAGTGGAATGCTACCACTAATTCTAGATGTGATATTTCTTGCCTCAGTATAACTCGTAGTTATAACTAATACATTTTTCCTTGACAACTTATGTGCTTTCTCAATTAACTTCGCATACTTAGACCACATTTCCTCTCCACGATAATCCCATTTACTAGTAACATCCCATACGATGACCCAAAATCTACGGCTATTAGGGAAAACGGGTCCGTACTCTAATTCAACATCTATATAATCATAATCACCACTGATACCCCATGAGCTACAAATATACTCTACATCCGGTAAAGTACCACTCATGAATATAAGTCTTTTAGGAATAGATAATACATTTGTGAGAATACTAGGATCAAGAGGTTTAACTACCAAGAGCTTTACATTACCTTGAATTGAACGATATACGTGGAATCCTGGAAGCGTAACATGATACAAGAACTCATATACACGTTTAACCCAATTAGCTTCAACAACATACTCTAACATTATATGTTGGGCTACATCACTAGCAGCTTCGCCGAGCAGCTCTAGCTCATCCTCACCAAGCCTTAATGGTAGTCTTACCTCCTCATACCATTCCCTACTAGCACCATCAACTATGTCGACTATACTATCTCTAATGTTTTTCAATAATTCTACAACATTTTTCCTGATTGAATCACTTACACGTTTTTCAGCTTGCCTTATAGCTTGTTCTATGATTCCACGGGTAATCTTTTTCTCATACATATCTGGGATCTTATCAATGTTATGTGCTTCATCTATTACTAACACACTATCACTTAGTATATCAGCTATGGTTGGTTCACGTACACTAGGATCAAATATATAGGGGTATGAAACAACTATCACGTGAGCTTCGCTTATTAATTGACGGAGAGAATGATAAGTACATATTGGTGGAGTACTACTATTGAGCTTAAATACAGCAAGTAGGACATCATCAGCTTCACTTAAAGCTCTTATAACCCTTGAGGTACTAATACTGTTTCTTAATGGACATTTTTGGCAATCAATATCTATACTCTCAATACCATCCCTCCCAGAGTATAGAGGGCAAGCATCTTTCTTAGCGATAAGGAATGTAGGTATTACATCCTTAAACCATCTCTTTAATTCCTTCAGATACATATCCATTTGTGATCTAGTTCTAACACTTACTATGAGCTTTAAGCCTTCTCTAAGAGCGTATTTTAGTCCAGCATAAAGGATCATAAGAGTCTTACCACTACCTGTAGGACTGTCAAGAAGTACAATTCTATTATTAATTAAATCCTCGTATACCCTATCAACAACGGGTTTCTGATATCTTCTCCAAACAATACCTCCTTCGCCTAGCAATACAGCTCACTATCATGAAGCTATAGGTTAAGTAAAGGGTAATATAGGTTGTAGCTTAGAATTTTATAATCCAGGATCTGTAGTTCCGTAAATCTCTTATATTATAACTAGTACATGTTTTTCTAAAAGAAGTTGAGCCAAGGGAGTCATCCTTGGGAAAAACAATACTAGGCATAGGTTACATCCTAGCGGCGATACCATACGTGAACATTATAGGGATATTGCTTGTAGCTATAGGGTGGTTTACGTTAGGTAAAGAACGTGATAGAGGTTTATGGAAGGTAACTGGTATTCTAGGGATAGTTTCATTCATACTAATGATTGCCGCTATAGCCATTGCAACATCAATATTCTTTGCAGCTATGGGCAGTCCAGCAGCAATAGAGCGTGCGCTTGCGGCAGGTATAGGTTCTCTTGCAGCATTAATAATTGCAGGTATATTTATCATAATATTCGGTATACTACAGCTTATATGCTTATGGCAATTTGCTAATGTTTATGATTCTAAGTTAGTCAAAATAGCAGTAATACTATACATATTAACAATTATAGCTGCACTAGCAGCTATACCCCTAGTAGCAACCATGGGGTATGGAGCACTTCTTGGTTTTATAGGATTAGGAATTCTAGGATTCATAGCTGGTATCCTAGCAGGTATAGGTATTCTCACAGCCAAGGAACAAGCACCAGCTCCGACGCCAGTAACCACAGAAGCTCCTCCACCTCCTCCACCATAATAATGTAATGTAGTCCGATAACATAACAATATTTTTCCTCACTTCTCTCCATTCGTATTGGCAGGATATTAACATCTCATGTACATCCTAACTAATTAAACCATCAAGATATATCTGTGTTTATATAACAATTTTACGAGGGATAGAATTATGTCTTCCCAAGAGATAGCTGAATTAAGAGAACGAATAGCCAAATTAGAAGCAAGGCTAGAAGTACTTGAGAAACGTGTAGAAAGAAGTAATTATCTAAGAGAATTATATGTGTACCTACAAAGAACCTTAGGCAGTAGATAAGATATTACCAAGTTATAACTACCTCCTAATAGTATCAATAAGTTTTAATGGATCCAAGTCTCTTCTATGTAGTACTAAATGTGCTTTATTCTTAGTTGTATCATATGATATAACTATACCGCCTTTAAGCTGATGTACTTCTACTTTAACTAGGTTTGCATCTAATCCTATTAGACTTTTAACATAGGTTTCATAGTAATCATGTAAGCACTCGTTTTCAAGGCAGTTTAATATTAGTTCTGGATCAACTGGTACCTTCTCAACTCTATCATTGTAGACTAAGTGTACTTCAAGCCATGAGGGGATAGGTTCTTCCAAGATATTTCATCCTCAAAGGAATACAACTTATGCAATATATCGTAGTATACTTTGGAGTACTTATATCTTATCGTATAACATTGGGAATTAGTAATATTTAGCTAAATAACAAGATTATAGCTAGGTTAAGACTATGGTTGAAATAAATGGATTAAGGGCTATAGTTACAGGTGCATCTAAAGGCGTAGGTAGATTATTATCCATTAAACTTATTGAGAAAGGTGCCAAGGTCCTAGGTGTTGCTCGTAGCCGAGAACCATTGGGAGAACTTGAGAAGAAATACAATGGTATGTTTTATGGTGTACAATGTGATTTAGCTTCTACTACATGTACATGTTGTGGAAAGATCATTGAGGAAGCATATAAGGTTCTCGGAGGAATAGATGTATTAGTAAATAATGCTGGGTATGCTGTTTATGGTAGAATCTGGGAACAGTCATGGGAGGACGTTTATGGTCAAGTAATGGTTAACATGGTTTCAGCTATGTATTTAACCCATCTAGTATTAAAAGAGATGTTTAAGCAAAGAAAGGGTGTTATAGTCTTTGTCTTAACTGGTGCAGTTTATGCATACATCATGGGGTTAGCAGTTTATGGCGCAAGTAAGGCCGGGTTAAGCTACTATGCTGAAACACTTAAACATGAACTTGAAGGTAGTGGAATTAGAGTTGTAACCGTCTATCCAGGATCAATTAAGGGTACGGAATTCTTTGGTCATCCAAGCTTTCGTCGTAAAGATTTTACTAAGGTTAGGTGGGACACTAATGTAGAGAAAGTCGTAAATAAGATAATAGAAGCAATAGAAAGGGATAACGTAACTAAAGTGTACATACCATGGTGGATTGGCGTAGCCAGTAAAGTAGCGCAATTATTTGGGATGACAGTATCCTTATAACTCTTTGGAAAGCATTATTCCCTAGAGGTTATGTAAATAGTGTTAAATCCCAAGAGTATTGGTATAATAGGTTCCATAGCGACATTTGTTGGGTTACTATTCTTATTAATCGTCCCATTAATAGGTCTAGTCATATTATTTGCTGCGAGAATAGGTTTACTAATAGCATTTAAGGATCTCTCAAAGACATTAAATGATACAAAGATATTCAAATACAAGTTTAAGTCAATTGTTCTAGGCGTAGTAGCCTTAATGATATTCATGCTATCCCTATACACAACATCCTACCTTGTAGGACCTGAAGGTATGCCTGAAAGCATAGAGGACATACTAAGTGGAGGCGCCATGAATATACTGCTTCTAGGCTCAATAATTGCATGGATAATCATTATTGTATCGATAATATATATTAAGAAAGCTTATGACCTACTAGCGTCATTGTTGAATATAAGGTATTTTCGATGGATAGGCTTAGTTTACTTAGTAAGCGTGGTGTCCATTGTAACAGGATTAGGCATACTAATAGCGCTTGTAGGCGCCTTAGTAGAGTTATTATCATGGATTCATGTATAACGTTATATTATTAGTATTTTTGTAGATCCATGTGGCTGCATATATTTAGCTGTAATGTAGCCTACTACAGCACCAACTACATGCGCGATATTATTTATCCTGCCTGGATAGGCTAGATTGCTTAGCAAGATTACTATCATAAGAAATACTAGTACAGCTATGGCTGTTCCAGTAACCCTTTTCTCTACAACTACCAATGCACCAAATAAACCGAATACAGCACCACTTGAACCTGCACTAAAAGCAGGTAATAGTAAGCTAGCAATATTTCCTGCAACACCAGATATGAAGTATATTCCAAGGGTTTTCAAATGACCATAATATGTTTCAACTATCCTACCAGCAATATACAATGCATACATATTGAAGAATAAATGTAATGGATCTATGTGAACGAATAATGCTGTTGCTATTCTCCACCATTCACCCTTAAACAATACCAGGTATGGATGAAGAGCCAACATGTATATGGCATTAACGTTTGGTCCAAAATCCCCGTTTATACCGTAGAATGCAATCAATAGTGTATACACTAAAATGTTACATGCAATTAGTAGTACTGTAGTCTTTGTGTACACATAAGGCACCTTGGATCTGAAGTATTAGTGTTCTACAGTTCTATTTATGTGCAGATATCTCTGTTACAGTATATTGCTACATTAAATATCTAATACTTGCTAGATATTAAAATTGTTGAGATGATATTTTGAATAAAATAGGGCTAACGTTAGTACTAATGGTAGTATTCATTATTGGTGTTGTGCTTACTAGTACAGAGTTGTATAGACCGTCTATGTTTAAGAGTATATCATGGAATAAAGCTGTGACATTAACAGATGACAACATAATAATAGATATAGAGTACGCTAAACCTTTAAGCCCGAGACAAATAGTCATAATGGTTCATAGTACAGTATATGAATCAGATAAGAAAATATGGCATGAACTAGGTATAGCCCGAAGACTATTAAATTATGATAGTGCTGTAGTTCTATTCGACTTGAGATTCCATGGTAACAGTACACCTGCCTTAGCTAGTGGGCCAGTAACGTTACCTCAGGAAAACATGAAATACTATGGTGAAGACCTAGAATCAGTTATCAAATGGGCCAAGAAAAATCTTGGATCACTACCAATAATAATAGTATGCTACGGTGATTCCAGTAAAATCGTCCTAGAACATGCGCTAAAGGATAGCAGTATTAAAGGCATTGTATTAATACTTGCTAAGTATGCCGATATAGTGGATCTTATAGAAAAGAATCATAAACCGATACTAGTATTATCAGACGATAATTCATGGCACAATATAGGAAATGTACTATATGTAGGCATATATCGTGATTATCAAGGTAAACCTCTATGGGATGAATCGGATCTCGATATACTATTCAACTGGATTAAAAACATAGGATTGACGTCCTAAGCTATATTCAGAATAAGTCCACTTCTTCCAAATAAAGTTCTTCATAAACTTAATACAGAATAGATAAAGTAATTAGGGTGTCTAACCAGTTATTTTCGTACTAAAGCTTCCGGGATCCTACGTGTCCAAGAACGTAATCGTTATCGTATTGTTGTTATCTGCATTAGTTGTAATACTATTGCTCTCTCATTTACATCTAGTAAACCTTACATGGAGAGGAAATAGTCAAGTTGAATGGAAGGTCATGAGTTTGCAGATAGGTGAGGACATAATATTATCAGTGTATTATTCTGAGGTAGGCTTTCAGCCTAAGGCATTAATTGTGATTATTCCTGGATTTCGTGAAACATGCAGTATGTGGAATACTACGGGGCTTCCACAAGAATTAGCTAGTAAAGGCTTTGCCACTGTTTCATTTGATTTAAGAGGGCATGGTGGTAGTATTCGAAGACCTAATGGTGTATTTGTTAGCATAGAAGAATTATCTGAGAGGGATTATAATAGAATGAATTTTGATGTTAAAGCAGTTGTAGAAATATTTAAGGAGTACTTTCATGTGAATAAGGTTTACTTGATAGGCTCTGACATTGGGGCTTCATTAGCAGTAGCATATGCTGTAAAAGATAAGGATGTAAAAGGCTTGATACTAATTTCACCTAACTTCGAGTCGGCAATACCATTCCCTGTGGAGTTTTTAGAGAAATATGTAGAACGTGGTGGAAAAGCAATATTTATTTACAGCCGGGAGGACTCATTATCTATCAATGTTATAAATAATGTTATAAATACGGTAAGGAATATTAGTGGAATAAATGAAACCGTAGGCAACATATTCTATTATGCATCAAATAAGGTGGGTCATGGCATATCACTAATGCTTAATGACAATAAAATCTTATCGAAAATATTACAGTTCATAGACCTATTTTATGTGGAGAATTCTAGAAATACCTAGGAGAATACTTGTTTGATTAGAAAATATTGTTTTGGGAAGGGGGTTATTCGTCATAGGGCTAGGCTGGCTTGATGCTTAATTGTTCTAGGTCTATTCTAAACCTTAGAATTCCTTTACTACTTGATACTAGTGCTTCAGCGTATCGTGCACTTGTATTCTTTAGCCTTAGTATATTGTAGCTTCTTATTCCATTGTATTTTAGTACGTAGTCTATTAGGTTTTCTATTATCTTCGAATCATAGTTATATCCTGTAACTCTAACTCTTCCATCAATACCTGCATGTATGCTTATGTTTACAGCACCTATTATCCATGAGATAACCCATCCACCATTTCCATCGTCTTCTATATTTCTTAGCTTCGGCTTAGTGAATCCTAGTCTGGCTAGTAGTTTAAGTGATTGTTCTAGAGCGTATCTACGTGAAAGTTCAACTCTACGTAGCTGTGGTACTAGTGGATACTCTACTAGGTAAACATAGTTTCTTATACCATCTGTGGCAGCAGCAACGAAACTTGAACCAGCTCTACGTATACTTGTGACCCTTAATCCATTGGATTCTAGTAGTTTCTTAACAGCTTCCTCATTAACATCTATATCCATTGATAATACTCTATTCTCTTCAACATCGATCAAGGCTTTAACGTTCACACCTATACCTGAAAGCTCTACTAGCATTTGAAGAGGTTTTTCTGATTCAATACTCCACTTACTAACATCTAGTTCAATGCCTCTAAGGCCTCTTCGTGAAATTTCTTCTTTGATCTTCTCTATTATTTCTCTTAATGTTCTGTACTTTCTAATTTCTATTATTCCTTCATCTCCTACTAATACCTTGTATAAACCACCAGGTGTAGATGCAACTACATGAGTTATTTCAGGAGATTCTGTATTAACTATAGTTAGTGATTCTATTGTTGTTCCAAGTATATCACTTAATAATTCTTCAAGCTTGTCTATTCTTATTCTACGCTTATTAAGAGTTACTTTACCACTATATTTATTAACAATAAAGTGGAGTTCATAGTAACTTGACTTAACCTTAACGTTATAGTGTATTTCTTTCTCACTAATTTCCACTTGGTATTCCTCTTCATTTTCTTCTCCAACAAGCTCTTCTATTAGGTCGTCTATAGCTCTTTCAACTATCTTCCTTTTACTATTCTTTTCCCTAAATACTTTATCAAGTTTTTTAGCTTCATCAATTACTAGTTCAATAACTTCTTCCTTATTTAATGGCTTAATGTTCCTTACTATGGTTGATTCCCATTCATCTATTTCTATTAATCCATTTCTACCATTAATACTTAATCCTATTCTCCACCTAAGTACGACAAGAACAGCTAGCTTTGATTCATTGTATTCTTTTGTTGGATTCATAAATATGTTAATATTGTTAAGTTTTAGGGCAATAGCTGATTGTTCTCCAGGCATTATAAGCCTTCCATGGTTTTTCTCAAGCCATTTCTCACCAAACCACTTCATAAGAGCTATTTTAGCCTTGTATTCGAGTTTCTTTGTACCCGTCTTTTCTACTTCTACGGGTTCAACAAGTACCTCTATACCGTTAACTATAGTCTCTTCTTTACTAATACCTAGCTCTTCTAATATGCTATATACTTGATCTAGTACTTCTATTGGAGTTCTTTTAGCGTATATTGGTTTTGAGTAGGGAAATGTTATCAAGGGGAGTTAACCCCATCTTACATTGTATTCTAAGCTAGGAGAGGGGTATTCATTAGGTAAGAGTAAGTGAAGTAATTGTTTAACATAGATGCGTGACCTTATTGCAATATCTACTATTTCCTTAAACAGTTGTTTATCTAGTTCACCGTGAGGTGCTATTACTTTTATTAGCCCAGATATAGTACGTGCTATTGCTTTTTCGTCACGGATTGTAAAGCTCCTCCCCAGTTCAACGTAGTCTAATACCATCTTCCTATAGTCTATTCTACGCAGCTGATGAAGTATTTCTGCATAGAAGTCTATTACTAGCCCTATAGTCTTTGACAAATGAATACTGCTGACCATGATCTTGGGCAATCTCCACCCGGGTATGAAGCCATGTATACGATCAAGTAATGCCGGGTCCTTCATGAATCCTGGTAAGACATTTAACAAGTACTTTACCGAGTTCTCATCAACTAAAATTTCATCGTCTACATTTCCTATGAATACCAAGCTACAATCACTATGTGCTTGTTTGGGCCCTCGTTCAAAGAACCCGCTTTCCATGTAGTCTTTGAGCTTACCTACTACTTCGTCTTCGTTAGTAAATCTTATCCTATTAACTTCGTCGAATACTACAACGTCTTTAATAGCTATAAGACCTGGCTGCTTAGTGACAATATTATAGAATAATTGTGCTGGACTTACTCTTCCACCACTTATTATCCGTGAGTAATAGCTTATGTTACGGTATAGGAATGTTTTACCTGTAGCTCGCGGACCAAATTCTGCTAGATTAGAATTAGCTTCAACGAATGGTACAAGTCTTAGAAGTAGTACTAGTTTCTCCTCCCAGCTATATGCGGCAGGATTCAAACCTATAGTGCTAATAACTACGTCAACCCATTCTCGTGGATTGAATTTACGTGTAGCTTCAAGGAACCAGTCAAGATCCACACGTGATACTTGGAATGGTGTGAACCCTGTGACTATGACCTTGAACTCGTTATCGGGTTTGTATGATAACTCTATTATACCCCACATACCTGTTCTCAATAAGTTCTCATGTTCAGCAACAATACTATCATATATTCCAGCATCCTTTAATCCAAGACTAGGTATGATTGCTTTTAGAATACCTTTACGTACGTCAACCGTTACCTTCAATTCATCTATTATCTTTATTTTACCTTTAACCATAAGTTCATGTAGATACTTATCACGGTCAGCTGGATCTGGATAATATTTTCTAATAAAGTCAACTAATTTGCGGCAATCATTTTTACGACAGAGTTTTGATACAAGGTATTCCGATACATAACGTGGTAGTTTTGAGATATACTGGTTATGTACAAGTGTTTTGTCAACAACTAATCCTTTGAATACCTCTGCAAACCTGACCCATAAGTCCTGCTTGCCAATCGTAATCCTATTAACACCTACAAAATCCTCGGAGCCAGTAATAATAGTAGACATAACCAGCCTAGCCCTCAGCTAAGAACCTTGTTATATGATATGGAGAGTATATAAGACGGTCTCCACATCTATACTAAACTACGTATTTAAGTAATACTCATCAATAACTACCATAGGGTGATAGTACTACTTGTACGGAGAATTTAATTAATGTGTTTGAAGCGTTCTTCAAGCCATACATTACCGCGTGGATGATACCCTAATTTCTCCCAATATCCCTCAATATACTTATCTGTAAACTCTATTGTTTTAACCCATTTTACACCCTTCCATCCATACAAGTGAGGTATAATTATCCTAGCAGGAAAGCCTTGTTCCAAACTTAGTGGTCTACCATTTAATTTCAATGCTAATAACGAGTCTTCGTGAATAAAGTCTTCTAACGGTATTATCGTTGTGTATCCATCTAATCCTTCAACGAAAACCCATCTAGCTTTAGGCGAAACACCTGTCATTAAAGCTAGGTGCTTAAGAGGAACACCTGTCCATCGAACGTTCTTTACACTCCAACCTGTTACACAGTGAAAATCATATACTATTTCCTTGCAAGGCATATACAATAAATCTTCGTATGTAATCTCAAGCTCTTTTGCTACAAGTCCTTTGACCTTAAGCCTCCATGTACTTAAATATATTCTAGGTTGACCTAGTATACGGTAGATTATGAAGTAGGGTATTATTTTCTGGCCAGGCGGTAGTTCTCTAATAGGCTCTTTCAACCTTGTATGTTTAATTGATGGTTCTTTATCCTCTCCTACTCTTACATTGAATTTTTTAACTAACTCTAGGTCCATAGTGCATATAGTTGCTAGTACATTATTTTCATATGTTATGACTCTACAACTTATGTAGTTTCCTTTGTCTAGTTCTAAGTGGTACTTATACAGGATGAATTTATCGCCTATAGGCTCATTTTCGCTAAAAACTATATGTCTAATATCTACTTCTAAGTTATCCTTAATCCATTCTGCTACCTCATTAACTACATCATAGATGTCATTTAAGCTACTATACGTTTTGTTACGTGATATGCATTCGACTACTGCTCCAATGTCCTTATGTATTAAGGATCCAGGGCCTTTAACGTAGCATTCCATGACTTGTGGCTACCTCAAAGAGTACTACTTGAGCATTATTCTCGTTATTAACGTTTATATTCTTCTCTGGCTTCCAAGCTCTCTGTGGTGAAAAGTCTATTGTGTTGAGAGTCTATAATACTCTTAGTAGGAGTTTAGAAGTATTTGAGCCATTAAGACCTGGTATTGTACGAATGTATACTTGTGGGCCAACAGTTTATGACTATACACATTTAGGGCATGCAAGAACATATGTAGCTTTTGATGTTATTAAGAGATACCTAAGGCTTAAGGGTTATGATGTAATACATGTACAAAATATTACTGACATAGATGATAAGATAATTAATCGTGCAAAAGAAGAAGGGGTTTCTTGGAAAGAAATAGCGGACTACTATACTAAAGACTATCTTGAAGCATTGGAGAAACTTAACATAAAGATACATATACATCCAAGAGTATCAGAGCATATCCAGGAAATAATAGAGTTCATTCAAGCTCTAATAGATAAAGGATATGCATATGTTGCACCCAGTGGTAGTGTTTACTTTGAAGTAGACAAGTACCCCTATTATGGTGAACTGAGTAGACGTTTTGAGAAAGAACATTGGAGACAAGAAACAGATGTATTAGCTGAAAAGAAGAAACCCTATGACTTCGCATTATGGAAAGCAGCTAAGCCTGGCGAGCCTTGGTGGCCTAGTCCCTGGGGTAAGGGTAGGCCTGGATGGCACATAGAATGCAGTGCCATGAGTTCTAAGTACTTAGGAGAACAATTTGATATACATGGTGGTGGCCAAGACCTTATATTTCCTCACCATGAAAACGAGAGAGCACAAAGTGAGGCTAGGTTTGGTAAAAGACCATGGGTAAAATACTGGCTTCATACAGGATACCTCATGATACGTGGAGAGAAGATGAGTAAAAGCTTAGGCAATATTATAATACTAAAAGACTTATTCAAAGAATATGATCCAAGAATTATAAGACTTTGGCTAGCAACAGTGCATTACCGTAAACCAGTAGACTTTAACGAAGAAGCTATGGAGCAAGCCAAAAAGAATCTTGAGCGTTTAATAGCATCAGTTGAATTATTAAAAAGGAAAATCAAAGAGACACCAGTAGCTCATAGACTAGGAGATAAAGAGTTAAAGATAATGTTAGAATTAGAGGAAATGAGAAGAGGATTCTATGAAGCAATGGATAATGATTTTAATGCTAGTGAAGCATTTAGCTATGTTTATAAGCTAACAACGATAGTATTCCGTGATATACAATATATTGAAACCAATGCTCTGGCATTAAGAGCTTACCAGATACTATACGAGTTTAACCAAGTACTAGGAGTTCTTGACAAGGAATTCGAGGAGAAAGCTATAGGTGAAGTAGCTATGGTGGAAGACCTCATAAACTTAATAGTAAAGGTTAGAAGTGAGTTAAGGAAAAGAAAGATATATGATTTAGCAGATAGTATTCGAAGCGAATTATCAAACCTTGGAATACAATTGATGGATAAAGGAGAAAAGACTACGTGGATTATCAGAAGGAAGTAGCCTAATCTATATGATCTATAGT
>CAYUVB010000001.1:102948-104090 GCA_964448055.1 uncultured Desulfurococcales archaeon
AGTAATCTCTCAATACGATATAGTTGTTCGTGTGCTATCTTGAATTGTTTTGCTACTCTTGATATTGGTATACCTTTTGCTCTAGCATATAGTAGTATTGTTATAGTTCTAGCTGTTGCTGGGTGTCTAAGCTTACTTGCTATTGGTGAGTCGAATAGTATGTAGTCTATTAAGTCTATTTCTTTCTTAGCGAATTCTACTAGTTCTTCTGGTATAGGTATTTCGTGTACTACTTTCCTCTTCTTTAATATTATCTTAGCATCCTCTATCCATGCCTTCCTCTTCCTTCTCCTTCTTTTTTGTGCAAGTAGGCTCTGTTCACTTATCATAGACTTACACCCACACTACTCACTATACAAACTAGTGGATAAAGCTTTCTCTCTTAGAATTCAATACGTACTTCATGAACTTGTGGTAAAACTAGAATAGACTATTACGTTAGAAGTGTTTCTGGTAAGACCCTGCATACTAGAATGAAATTGTTTTGAGTATAGGTTCAGCTAACTCTAACACACGTAAAGCATCCTCCAATGTAGGAGACTTACTTTTACCCTCAACTAGTAGTCTAATCCATTCCTTTATCTCCTTCTTTAGTGGTTCTTCTCCGCGAAGCTTAACAATTCTTTCTTCATACGGTGTTTTATAGACTATGACATTAGTATCAGTATTTCCTCTTATAAAGTACTCTTTTGCTATAACGTCTATCTCACGTACTTTTACAGGACAAATGCCATCAACATGTATCATCACGGGTATTCCATCGTATTCTAATATTATCTTAACTACTTCATCGCCGCCTATTCTTGTATGGTACCATTTAATCAACTTTGCATCCGCATCCCCAAATAGATGATTAGCAATATCTATGTCGTGTACTGCTAAATCAAGGATAATACTATTCCTTCGTGCAGAGGGTGGTCTTCTGCTAAGACGTCTTAATTCTATTACATTTAAGTCTATCCGTTTAATATTCTCTACGAGATACTCTACGACTGGATTAAACCTCATTATAAATCCTGGTACAGCCTTAACGTTCTTCTCTTTAACGGTACTAATTAGCTCCTTTATTTCAGTTACGCTACGAGCTACAGGTTTCTCGACAAAAACGTTTAATCCTTGCTTAACTAGTTTTAGTGCTGTTT
>CAYUVB010000002.1:0-19528 GCA_964448055.1 uncultured Desulfurococcales archaeon
TTGTACTGAGAGAGGGTGAGAAAGTAAGTTTAAATGTACTTCCTTAATCATCCAATCCATAGTTAAAACATCTATTAGTGCTTCTGGCATCCCCATGGATAACGCATTACCTATCTTTTCTGCTAGTTCGTGATAGGGTGCCAAGCTTAGTATCTGTATAACTCTATCAATTGTTTCTTGGGATAAAGCATCTTTAAGTAGAGCTAATGATACCTTATATGTATTCTCTACGAGTACTTCTTCTGCAACATTTCTGTCAATATCAAGTGCGACACTACGTAAAACATGAATAATATTGTATACATCAGAGATTATTAATACAGCTCTTCTAAGTGCAGAGCCTCCACGTTTAATCTTCTTTACGTTTCTATAGAATTGTCGTAGATATTCCTTAGTAAGTTTAGCCTCTAGCACACCTAAAGACTTGTAATCTTTAGATTCTATTATATATCTATTATCACTTATAATGTTAGCAAATATTGTTAAACCCGCTTTCCTCAGCACATCTACCATGTTATCAACATTTTCTATTGAACGCAGTAGTTCCAACATTCCATTCTTAGCTAGTGCCCCTATAGGTACTAATTGTTGTACTTTAGTATTGGTTATAAGACTACGAATAACTTGAATTATATTTTTTACATCATATTTTATTACATAGGATGTAGTAATTATATGTAAATCTTTTAATTTTATATTGTAAAGCATATCTATTTCGTCTTTAAGGTACTTCCATAAGCATTCCTCCGCTTCATTCAGCTTTGATTCTGGAGTAATACATTGTACTAGGTATTCACCTAAGATAGTACCTTCTATATCAGATAACGTGTCATGTATTCTATTCCTTTTTAGAGCTTGCTTAACATGCTTATATGTAACTAGTTTAGTTAAGCGGGCTTGAAGTAATGATAAGAGGTAAGAATATAAGACTTGTTTATTCATTTTCAAATATATTTTGTTCAATGTTTTTCCTCACCGCTAAAAAGCTCCTTAGATATCTGTGGTAGCAATCTCGTTTTAATTATCTCAAGACGTGCATCATATGAATTATCTATTCTAATACCACCATCAATTGATTCTACTATTACCCCTCCTCTTATATTCGCTTCCTTTATATCGTTTATCCTTACATTTAATTCATTTTCTATACTGGACTTTAATTTCTCCATCAGTTCCTTGTCATTCCTTGACACGTATATAATTACTTCCTTTAACTCTAATTGACTTATTGCTTCTATAGCTAGTTTTCTCAATGACTCGCTTCTATCATATATACCTTTTTCTATTAGTTCTTCTATTTTATTCATGAGTAATTCTATGATTTTGTTTTTCTCATCAGTTATTTTCATTCGTGCTTTAATTTGTGCATCAATTAGTATTTCTTCAGCTTTTCTTTCAGCATCTTCTAATATTTTTTTCTTAGTTTCCTCTACTTTCTTCTTCCATTTCTCCTCAGCTTCTCTAATAATCCTCTCTGCTTCATGTTTAGCATCTTCTATAATACGTTTAGCATCCTCCCTTGCTTTCTCGAGTAGTTTATCTCTAATTCGCTTAACAACTTCTTGCTGCTGTCGCAAGATTATCGCCTTAGGAGTGCATTAGACGCCCATTAGGATTAATGCTAGTATAGTGAATACTAGTCCTAGGATACCTATTAACTCAGCATATACTGCAAGCATCATAGCGCTTACGAAGATTTTACCCTTAGTCTTAGGTAGCATGGCTATACCTGATGCACATATAAATCCTTGGAAAGCCGCTGATGGGCCTTCAGATGCAACTCCTATTAATCCTGCCGCAAATACTTTTAATGCTTGTTCAAAAGTCATTTCAGGCTTAATTGTGAATAGCAATATGTATATTAGTATGATCAATCCATAGAATGTCTGAGTTGTGGGCATCGCAGCTAATACTAATACGTTCCTGAACTGCTTAGGATCCTCAGCGAGTGTTGCCGTACCTGCCGATGCAGCCGACCCTATACCTACAACTGAGCCTATCATACCACTTGCCAGCGCTAGTGTACCACCTAGAATTGCTATCCAGGCAGCCTCCATGTAGTTACCCCTTGGTTGAAATTATGTAACCAGTATAAAAACCAATTTGCTCTTAGTGCGAGTTATTTTATCTTAATAAAAATTTTAAAAAATTAAACTGTATCAACCAGGTGTAAGTAGTATTCTACGTTGAAATACTATTCTAAGAGGCTTGAATTCTATCCCATTACCGCTATAGAATTTCGGTAAGAATTCAACATAGAATAGTCTTAGAGAGTGCACAAATGCACCTAATGCACTTAATGCTATATTCAGTAGATGACCTATTAAGAACACGGGTATTGATAGAATAATTCCAAGTACTATGCCTGGGAACCCATTTATCATTGATGTTATTCCACCATATATCAACGCTGAGATTTGGTTAAAGCTCATAGCCAGATAGAATGTTGCTAAGCCCACTCCTGCTATTCTTGCATATGACATTACATCGCCTAGTAAACCTGTTAGATCAAATAACCATAGAATGCCACCAAACATACCCATTGTTTTTACCTTGGATACTATCACCATTAATATTCCTATGAATGCTAGGTATACTAGAACATTTGCATAAGGTATCTTAATTATGCCCAGCATTTCTGACAATATGTATGGTAGGCCGAATACTTCAGCTATGAATATTCCTAGTTCGTTCAGTAAATCCCATGTGGCCCTGAATTTAACAGCTTTTATCAATGCTAGTAAGTGGGCCAAGTTTACATGGACTAGGCCTATCAGTAAAGCAAATACGATAAACATTTGCTCAGAGATTAACCATGGTATAGGAGTTAATCGTTCTCTGATTATAGCATACTCTTCCCTACCAATACCAAGTAAGTATCTTCCTAAATCACCCATATATGATGCTTGAAGAATGCCTGCAATAATTGTTGCAATAGCGGAAGCATACAGCATACCCTTAAATAATTTGTATCCCTCTGATTCAGGGTTATCTACGAGCTTGTCGAGGGCGAATTTCGTTAGAAATATTAGTATTACACCGTATACAGCGTCACCTATCATGAAGCCAAAGAACACAGGGAAGAACAGAGTTATGAGGGGTGTAGGATCCCATTCATTATAATTAGGTAGACCATAGAGTTTTGTTAATAATTCGAAGAACTTATTTACACCCCTATTAACTAACTTGGAAGGAGGTTCTTCCTCGGATTCTTCATCACTTTTTATCAAACTACGTTTAATTTTAACCATATTTACAACAGCACTATGTGTTTCCTCATATAATCTCTTTAGTAGCATGCCCTTACCTGATTCAGGAACCCATCCTCTAATAACCACTATGAATTTTGACTTAGCACCAGAAACTATAGCATTAAGTCTCATGTACTCATTGTCAACTACTAGTTTAGCTAGGGCTATATCACTTAAATTATACTCAACTATCTCTCTTAGCTTTAACTGTAATTCTGATTTCTTAGAACTTAGCTCATTTATCTTTATTGCGAATGATTTGTAGAGGGAACCTAATGTATCATTCTTTAAAAAGTCTAAGACTATGCCGCGGTATTCCTCGATAATGGATAGTAGTCTATCCTTTATTCTTGTTGGTGATGATATAGTTACGATTACCTCATTTTCATACACGATTGTACCTAGTACTATCCCTATTTCTTTTACTTTTTCAATGAATTGCTTGTATACACTCTTTGATAAGACTATAGTCTTAATTAAGAATAATTTACCTTCATAATTTAGTAGATCTACCTTAACATCACCATATTCATCCAATAATGCCTTAATATATCTAAGTCTATTGGTTAATGTATTATATTGTTCGTCTATTTCGACTAATGTGTGTACTATATTTTCAATTTCATTCCTTATCTTGGAGACTCTTTCATAGACCTCGTTTAAGATGTTTTCTAGTCTATATGCATCTATGGTTTCTTTTACTTCTACAAGCTTGGGTTCAGGTAAAAAACTTAGTATTCGGTCAAGATAGTTTCGAAGTACTTCAACTCTATGTAAACGTTCCTCAATGAATTTCTTGTCTATAGGTGAAAGTTCCTTAGCCTTAGTTACATGCATCACGCCTACGTCATGTAATATGGTCATAGTTTTATCTAATTCATCACTTAGAACATAAACTATGGTGTCATACATGTCTTCAGGTAGTTTAAGTAAGGGCAAGAATTAGCCCACCCTTACGCCAACAACTAAGGAAGCAATCCTCTTGGCTACATCCTCTAGTTTGCTCAACGCTTTTTCTCTAATCTTCTTGGCTTCTTCCTCGGCTTCCTCAAGTATATATTCGGCCTTGTTCTTAGCTTCCTCAATGATTTTATCTGCCTCCTCCTTAAACTGGGAGATGTCGACTTCCCTACTAAGTATTTCTTTAGCTCTTCTCCTCGCCTCATCAACTATTTTCTCGGCTTGTTTTTTCGCCGCCAATAGTATTTCTTCCGCCTGGGTCTCGATAGCTGCTATCTCGTCCATAAATACCACACCAACACAGCCTAAGCGTAATGAGTCCTCTTTTGATAAAGTGTTAACAGTATAAAAACAATAATGACTTTACACTTAAATAGCAACAATATCCCTAGATTTGGAGTGTAGAAGAACTATCCGGGTGAATGCGATGCCTACTCTTAGTACTGGTTTGATTATTGCTGGTGCTTATGCTGATAAGGTTAGGCGTACATTATTTGCTCAGCTAAGGGATAAGATAAAACAAGGAGAAATAACAAACCAAGAAGTAGCAAAAGCAGCAGGAGAACTAAACCGAATCATATATGAAATTCTTGTAAATAAATTAAAGATAGACAAAGGAGACGTGGTTAGAGTTCGCATAGACTACGATATAACCAATGGTAAAATAATATGGAATTATAAGACATTAAGAGTTGAAGCATTTAAACGCGTACCAGATAATGATGTAGAAAAAGTGTTAAAGGAAGCATTACCTGAAGCACTTAAACAATTCGTTGAGGTAGTTGAAGAAAAAGTAGAAGAAAAGAAAGAAGAAGTTAAAGTAGAAGAAAAAATAGAGGAAAAGATAGAAGAAGCTAAACCAGAAGAAAAACCACTTGAAAGAATAGAAGCATTACCAGTCACTATTGCTGACGCAGTTCTACTTGGAGAACTTTCCTATGGTGGCTATGTAGTTACATTACAAAACGATAAGGGTGACAATATAGGACTTGCCACGATAGAGGAGAAAGCAGGAAACATTGCAATCGACACAATAATTGTGGGCGAAGGAAAAGCGTACAGGATATATGTAAGTAAAGCACCTATAACCATAGATGATGTTAAAGAAGATGCAAAGAAGATCATCGACATAGTATTAAAACATCGTCCGGTAGAAATACCTATAGAAGAGGCGCGTAAAATCATAGAGGAAAGGCTAAGAAGTATTACTTGAATGTTCTTTTCCTTTCCACCTAGATGTTTATGGGTCAGCGAGGTCTCCACTCAACATTATGTCTTTCAGGGCAAAAGGGCTTCATCATCCCCTTTCACTACAAGGGTTAACCTCTTCTACAATTAATCTCTTATCCATTAATGCAACTCTATATATTTTACCACTACGTGGCCCAGATTTAACTTCATATTCGGCTACTCCATTCTCTAGCACTTCATAGATAACACCTAATGGAATGACTAAACCACATAAAGGACAAATTAGTTTAGTGTTGCTCCACTCAAGCAAGGCGCCATCATATGGACATTCTGCTTTAACCTCATTTACCAACGAGTAATCTACCTTATCACTATAGTAGTTCTTACCCCAATATCTCCAGGAACCAAATTTAGAATCATAATAAGAGCCTCCACGTCTATATGGTATGAAGTATCTACCCTTTACGGGTAAGAGCCCTCTTCTACACCATTCATTAACCATGTACTCTCTAAACTTCCACATACTATTCCATCCCGATTGGAAATATAATATAAGCACGTTATCATTAGAGAACTCCCCTGTTAGCTTCGGATACTTCTTAATTGCATCCTTAATCCATTCTTCTACCATTTTGCGCTTCTTTTCTTCAAATTCAATTACAATTTTCCAACAATTCATAGCTATGGAACTAGGTTTACCCTTCAATGATTCTTGTTTACATTTCTTACATACTTCAGCAATTTCTTGAGGATCGGCTTTTGGCCCGTAAAACCTAATCCACTTACCTTTTCTTTCATAGACTAACTCAAACTGAGACATGCCCCATGTCACCCTATGTGTCGGGTACTCTTGCAATATAGTATTATACAACTTCTATGTTTTGCTGGTACATGAATATGCTATTCTGCTCGGTAACACTATTGTTTCAATATGGTGTAGTTTATACAAAAAGTTATAGTATTATCTTCATATAGAGGCTAAGATTGTATGACAATAATGTGGTAGTATCTTAGTTATAGGGAGTCTTGAAACACTATGTATTTAGCTGGCATTTCTGTAGAATCTTCCTCAGATATTTGGAAAAACCAACACGTGTACCAAGTTTTGGATCTTGATATAGGTATATGATGTGTTTCGTTTGTAGCATCCTTAAAATTCTCATCAGCCATGCTTCATTTGCTTGGAGAACCTCTATTAGTTGGTCTACATACATATATGTTGACCCCCAGTTAATGTAGTGGTCAAGGAGAATGTCGAGCACTTCTTGTTCTTCTTCAGTTAGACTATCATAACTTATTGATTCTTTAAGACAAGTTACATGTTTTCTACGTTCTAGTTTGGGGATTGTTTGACTGGTCTGTTCAGCAATAAACGACAAAGATTGACTAGAATGCTGCTGTGTTACCTGGATATTATTGTTGTTTGTTGCCAAGTTTATCTTTTCATTAATTATTTGCTGGGCTAAGAGTAGGTATTCGTTTATCTGCTTATTCTTATATTTAGCAATTATTTGTTGGGCTAGTAATTCGCCTTGAGGTGTAAGTTGCCACAAACCATTATTGTATTCTACTAGGCCGCGTGTCTTCCAGTAGCTTAGGTAGCTGCTTACATATTTACTGGTATAGCCTAAATGTTGTGCTATCTCAGCTGAACGCATCGGCTTAGCATATAAGAGAACAATTATAGCCTCCATAATCTTAGAACGTGGTCCGTAACCTTTTGACTGCTTATTTATCTTGGCCAGTACTTCTAATATTTCCTCATCCCTGAAAGTCATTACAATATCACCATAATTTGATAGAAGCAAAATACAGCTATGTTTACTGATAGGACACCCAAACTTGGTATATACTCTTGTTTCAAGAATAAAAGAGAAGTCTTGTTATGCTATGTGTAATACTTAATAAAGTATTATCTAAGAATAATACCACCAGGTAGATCGGGTAACATAGTATTTAGACGTTTAACATATTATGTTGTCGTATTTACTTTACCCTTGGTGGTGTTCTAGGCCTGATTTCTCTGGGTTCAAATGGCTCTATATTTATGTATTCATCATCCTCCAATGTTGTTGGCGTGTCATCAAGTAATCCTTTCTCTACAGCATATTCCTTTATTATATTGGGGTCTATTTCATCTAGTTTCGTAGCGAAGTCTATCGCTATTCCTTTTCTTCTAGCCCATTCTATAAAGTCCTCTAATAGTCCACCATTGATGATAAGATCTAGTACTTCTTGTTTGGTTTTACTAGAAACTGGGTGCATACGGTAGACCCATTGATAATATTTTGTTTAGAGAGGTTAATAAGTGTTGGTACAATAAATATTTTCATTCTACTCTAACGACTATTTCCTCATTATAATCTACGACTACTCTAATGTATCCTTTTAACATCGAGTCCACTTCGGGATCACCTGTGTCCACTCTTAATGCTCTAAGCTTGCTGATCTTTCTTCTCGTTGCAACAACTATGATGTTGTTTCTACCTACTCTCTTTATGACTTCTGGGGAAATCTGTTGGTTACCTCTACCGAATATGAATCCTTGACCTCCTATTGGTGTAACAATTATTATAGCTCTTCCGTATCTATTTATCAATGATAATATTTGTTTTTCGTTTAAATCTTTACCTATAAGCTGGTTATTATATATGGCATCTACGCCAAGAACAGTTTTTGGTAAACCCAGTTCATCGGCTATAGCTTTAGTGGTGGTTCCAGGTCCTAATATATACAGTGTATTCTTTTCCATATTTTCCATAATATACCTAGCTATAGCCCTCTGGTTTTCTTGTTCATCCTCATCCGGTATTGTTGGTTCTTTACTTGGTTGGACAAGTTCTGGTACGTATATTGTTAGAGCTGTACTATGTCGTCTTACAACCAGTTCATCTCTTCGAAAAGCTTCTTCATCTATATCTAGTACTTCGCCTTCACGTATCTGTGCTAATCCCTCAATATAATACTTTAATATTCTTGCCGCGTTTTCAGGAGTAGTAGCGAAAACAGAGCTATAGATTTTTACACCACTCGGTACTCCTAGTATAGGTTTCTCCTTATCAACTATTTCTACTATATCTCTTGCTGTCCCATCGCCTCCAACAAAAACTATTACTTCTACGAGTTCCTTCATTAAGCATGATATATTCTTCGTATCTTCAGGAGTTGTTTCTTTGCTCTTCAGCTCCCCTATTACTCTTAACTTTATGTTAGTATTCCTTAGGTATTCTTCACCCATAATACTTGGTGCTACATAAAATTCTATGTATTTGCTTACACCTAATCTCAATAATTCATTGATAAACCTCTTTGCACGTTGGGGGGCAACGGGTTTAGCTCCTAGCTTCAAAGCTTTCTTGTAGGCTTCATTATCTGTTCCCTTTAATCCTACCCTTCCACCCATACCAGCTATGGGATTGACTATGAATCCTATTTTCCTCATTAATGATACCTCCTATCACTTCTATTCTAATACGGCTTCGTCTATGATATAGTATCCATAACCTTGAGGATACCATTCTTTTCTTGCTTTTAGTATTCTTATCCTTTTACTCATTAGTGGTGAATATAAAACGAATGTTTCAAACTCTCCGCCTTCGCCAACGGGGCTTATTTGATATTTCCTACAAACCATGAGAAATTCCTCTACGTTATTCCTATCTATTCTTTGGCCTAACCATTTATCTGTTAATCCGTATGCTTGTACAGCTGTTATAATGAACTCTATTCTTTCTACTTCTTCCCTTAACACATCCTCTTGATTCAAACCCCATAGAGGAGAAAAATGTTCTACATCTAGGTTTTCCGCTATTAGGTCTACTCTCTTCTTCTGATACTTGCTGGCTACAGCTCCTGTTACTATGGCTTCAAAATCATACTTGTTTTTTAATTTCTTTAAATGTTCTAATAGTTCATTTATCTCCTTTTCCTTCTCACCGCTTACCTTTAATTCTACTAATTGCTTGCCCATAGCTTTTACGTGTAGTTTTGCCCATCTGGTATTAACTGTATGGAACATCCATGAGTCTTCTCTAGCTGAATGTACTATTACTACTAAATCTATGATGTAACCATTTTCTTGTGCTTTAAGTATTGCGTAATGCGAATCTTTTCCTCCTGTATAGAGTGCTAGGGCTTTCTTCTTCGCCACTTGATCACCGCTTAATGGCTTCCTTTACCAGGTCTAATGCTTCCTCGATAAGCGCTTTTAATGCTTTTAGAGGCTCTCTGCTCCATGAGACTAGTATTAGGTCATCTAATTGGGTATTTAGTGTACTAGCTATTTTGTCTAGTTCTGGGTGATAGTACTCTTCTGCTCCTAATAGAACAGGCTTTTCTTTTACAGCTATGATTAATGCTGCATCGGCACCGTATCTTATTAGGTTATCCCTTATGTCTATGATTCCTATTTTTTCTACTTTCTTAGCCATTTTCTTTAGCTTTAATGCATAAGCGTTATCCCATTTTACTAGCTCTCTTAAGTTTAATTGTTTTGGTGGCGGTATTATCGATAATAATGCTTTAATGTATTCCTCTCCTTTGTTAGTGAGGTATACACCCGCAGCTATGTCTGTTTCTACTAATTGTTGTTCCTTTAATCTTCTTATTAATGTCTTTGTACTTGCTTCTCCTAAGCTCAACATAGACGCTATCTTTAGTCTCCCCAAAGGCCCCATGGAGTAAATGTAATATAGGGTTAGGTATACATCGGCTCTAGTGAATTTGGGTTTTATACCTCTACGTTCTTCTGCTATTTTCTCTAATATACTAAGTATTTCATAAGTACTGTTTTTCATGTTTATCCACTTTCATAGTATGTTTTTATTGTATTAATATCTTGTCTCCTAAGGTGGTATTAGGGTATTGTTTTATTTTCTTGTATGATTATGTAGTGTTGGAAATATACTTTAGGTGTCTAGACATGGCTGTAGGCGTTCGTAGCTGGTCTTCTATTAGGAATTTGAAAGGAAGAGACCTACTATGGCTTGTTGATTATACTCCAGAAGAGATATGGGCTATACTAGATACAGCGAGAATGTTTAAGGAGAGATTCTATTCGGGTGAACGAGTAATTCCTGTGCTTCAAGGAAGAGTTCTTGCAATGATATTTCAGAAGCCAAGTACTAGAACACGTGTTAGCTTTGAGGTCGCTATGTACCAATTAGGAGGCTATGCTATGTACTTAGGATGGAAGGAGCTTCAACTTGGACGTGGTGAAACCATAGCTGACACAGCTAGAGTCCTAAGCAGATATGTTGATGGGATAGTGGCTAGAGTTTATGCTCAAAAGGATATAGAGGAATTAGCCAAGTATGCCGATGTGCCAGTAATTAACGGTTTAAGTGATCTAGTACATCCAGTACAGGCATTAAGTGATATGTTTACTATATGGGAGAAGAAAGGTAAATTAAGTGGTTTAAAACTAGCATTTGTAGGTGATGGTACGGACAATGTATTGCATAGCCTGCTTCTCGCATCAGCTAAGCTTGGTGTAAGCATCAGTATAGGTTCGCCTAAGGAGTTGAGACCTAATAAAGAGATATTAAAACACGCTGAGGAAGCGGCAGAACACTCTGGTGCAGTAATAGAGTTTTATGAAGACCCCTATGAGGCTGTTAGAGGAGCAGATATAGTTTATACTGATGTATGGGTTAGTATGGGTCAAGAAGCAGAACGTGAACGTAAGGTTAAGCTATTAGAACCATATAGAGTTACCGTAGACCTAATGAGACATGCAAAGAAGGATGCAATATTTATGCATTGTTTACCTGCACATAGAGGAGAAGAGGTTGTAGATGAAGTAATTGATGGTCCTTGGAGTGTTGTATGGGATCAAGCAGAGAATAGATTACATACTCAAAAGGCTATACTGGCTTTACTGCTGAGATAAAAGGATTGATTGTTATTAAAATCTCCGTATTTTTACACATAACTCATTTGCCTTCTTTATAACATCTTCATCTACTTCTACTCCTCTACCCCATAAGGCTAAGACCGGCTTTGCATCAATATGTTTTGCTTTCTCATATACTTCTTCAACAACGTTTAATGGTAGTTTACCTGATTTAATATAAACATCTATTGCTAACTTCTCTCCACCCTTAATTGCTACTATGTCTATTACTCCCTTTGGGGTCTTTATCGTTCTAATGTTTACTGAAAAACCGGCTTCGAGGTACTTACCTGCTACTACACCAACTTCTCCATATTTTTCCTTTAATTTCCTCTGGAGGAATCTTATTTCAGCTAGGCTCATAGAGGATGCCCTCTTGTTAATGCTTGTTGTCCTGCTTCAGCTTTGTATAAGTTAGGGTTTTTTAGTCTATTTCTTTCTCTTAATTCTTCTAAGTATTGCTTCTCCTGCTGTATAGAGTGGTGTGTATACATCACTTAATCTCGGCATATAGCTCGTTTCAAGCTCTATAAGGGTCTCTACGTTTGCATTAAGTTTAATTAGCGTTGATATGATGTCCACATACTTAGATACATCACATTCTCTACATACTACTTGGCCTCCAATAATCCTTTGTTTGTCATCATATACTATCTTAACATAAACCTTGTCTGCATTAGGCATGTAGTGCGGTTTATCCCATCCTAATACTCTAGCTGAATAAGCTTTGAACCCTAATTGTTCAGCCTTCGTCTTGGTTAAACCTGTACTCCCAGCAGCAATCTTACCTGTTTTTAGGATGAATGGTGATAATGTCCCAGGATATTTCTCGTTTCCTCCTACACTATTTATACCCGCAATTCTCCCTTGATGAAACGCTGTTGTTGCCAGCATGCTTATCGTTGGTTTGCGCGTTATGTAATCCCATGTTTGTATTAGATCTCCAACAGCATAGGTATCTTCATCACTTGTTCTTAAGTATTCGTCTACTATTATGAATCCTTTCTCATTGGCTTTTATACCTGCTTCAACAGCTAACTTACTATTAGGCTTCATTCCCGTAGCTAAGACCACCATATCGACAAGGAATTGTTTATCAGATGCTTTTACTAGCACTTTGTCTCCTTGTCTACTTACTTCAGAAACAGGAGCATTAACTAATACTTCTATATCCTCTTCAACAAGCATTCTTCTAACTATGGAGCCTATATCCTTATCCAATGCTGTTGGTAGTACCTCAGACAATGCTTCTATGAGATAAACTTTTAGTCCTAATTCCCTTAATGCTATAGCAGTCTCTATTCCTATAGGTCCAGCACCTATAACAACAGCCTCTTTGGATGATAGAGCTTTTCTCCTAATAGTCATAGCGTCTTCGAGTGTTTTCAAAGTATACACATCCTTTATTTTCAATGCTTCCCTGAGAGGTCCTGGGGCACTAGGTGTAGAACCCATAGCCAAGATTAGTTTATCGTATTCTACTACTCCTTCATCATTAACTGAATGATATTGTATACGTCTATTATTTAAATCTATCCTCTTAACCTCAGTAGATGTTTGCACTTTTATACCAGGAGTTAATGGCTTATGCTCGATAACATCTTCTGGCCTCAGATAACCTGCTATTACATCAGGTAGTGCGCATGGATGATACACAGGATAAGGCCTTTTTTCAAACACTATTATATTGCATTCCCTACAAGTATTCTTTGCATATGCTGCAGCCGTCATACCACCGGTTCCATAGCCTATTATAACTATGTTTAACTTCTTTGAATTAGACATAATATTCACCTTCAACCCGTATTACACAGTGTTAAAGTAGAAAAGGGAGATAAAATAGTATTTTCTTCTATGAAATTCTGGTATTCTTTACTTCTTAAAGTATCTTATTATCTCTTCGAGGAGTTTTCTTCCTTTCTCAGTCTTGGGGTAAGTGACTCCTCGTACTGGTGTGGGGAATGTGTTCTCTTCTATGTATTTTCTTGGTTTTTCGGGCCAGTTTTCAGGGTTGAAGCCATGTTGTGCTAGGAATGCTATAGTCCAACGTTCTGTGCCAAAACCTGAACACCCTGTCCAAAGTGTTTCCCCTTTATTGTGTTTTATCTTGAATGGTTCTGTAAACTTTGTACCATGTATTGATATGTTTCCTATTTCAAGCCAATTCTTCTTATCTTCTCTTGGACCTCTATAGGGTAGCCATGCTTCAAAATCTATGGTTCCTGGCTGGTTTATGTCTAATTCTCTCTTCTCTTCTTCAACTATACCTGCTTGTTCATAGTACCAAGGAGTCACCCATGCCCATCTCCATTCTAAGTCCAGTACCTTATCCATAAAGTATTCGTATCTTTCAAGTAGTTGATTCCTTATTTCTACTACTTGTTCAGGTTTACCTAGCCATACTACTTCAACTCTATGGAACTCTATTACTCTTTCAACACCATGTAGGCCTCCTGCTTCCCATCTAAATGATGGACCGCTGTGATCATACATTTTTATTGGTAGGTTTTTGTCATCTAGTACCTCCTTTGAGAAGAATTGGTAGAAGGGTTCGCATTGGGCGAAGCATAGGAAGTGTGTTGGTGGTTTGACATACTTTTGTAATTCTTCAGGTGGGGCTGTATCGGTTACGTACATATAGTCTATTAGTTCTTCATATATACTAATATCGTATGATCTCGGAAATGATGCAAATATCATTGAGTTTATTGTTCCCTTTAGGTGTCCAGTCCTTAGACCTACTTCTAATGGATACATTTTAGGAAACATTGCTTCTTGAAAGCCTAGCGGCTTCACGACCTCTTCTATGAAGAAGTATTTAAGCATGTTTAATAGGTATGTGAATGGTGGTGTATAGAACCATTGTCCTACGCTAAACCTCTTAATCCATCCTATTTCCTCTAAAATCTTATTGGGATCCTCGGTAAACTTTGGTTCTTTAAACTTTATCTTGCTTTGTCTTAAGAGCTCCCAGTGCTCGGCCTTACCGCCCCACTTAGTTCTTAACTCTTTTTCATGAAGTAGTTTTAGTAGTCTATCTATGTATGGTTTCTTTATTTCACTTTCACTTATGTCCTCTAATAATATTATTGTTCTTCCTTCTTTAACCTCTATTGATTTAATAAATGGTAGTTTGAGTGAGACCGTGTATTGGCCATCTAATTCTATTATACCGTTCTCTATCCTTAAGCCTCTAATTCCAAGACGATACTTAGGGCTAACATTGCTTAAGAAATAATTCTTTATTCTTAATGCAGCATTATGTATTCTGACTTGCCGTCCAGCTTCAGTGTAGAATACTATTTTATTATCTTGGACTTTAAACTCAATTATTTTGCCAGCTTCTTCCCTAATCTTTACACCTTTAACTAATACATTGTTATTTAGATATTCAACTATTTCATTGAGTTTGTTTTGTAACTCATTTGGTATTACTTTATTGAATTCTAATACAACGTACCCTCTAAATTTCACCTAGGCCACACCTTATACTGGTGCAGAATCTAACGCCTATACCTTTAAAAGGGTTAATTACTTACCCTTTCTTTCGTTCTCCAATTCTCTTAGTGCGAGATATAGTGTATAAGTCGTCTTAGCTTTAGTTTCAGCTATTTTCTTTAGTATATCCAAAGCTTTTTCTTCATTCCTTTTTAAAGTGGAGGTCAACGATGTAATGTATCTGGGAATGTTTTTATCTATTCCTAAAGTTCTAGCTAGAGTGTCTAAGGTTATCTGCTTTAAATTGTATTTTTTCTTTAACTCATTATATACATCTATTAGCTTACCCTTGCTAGCTAATTGTTTAAGGAACGTACTTAAGACGATGTTTAACTCGGCTAATGAGTTTAGTTCTTCACCAAAGTGTACTAATACCCATTCCTTATTGGTATAATATTTACCCAGTAGTTCGACTAGCTTTTGCGAGATTTGTTCTCTTGACTTAATAATAGAGTTCTTTACAATGTATTTTAGTACTTCATTACCATCGTATAGGGCTAAAACCATGTATGCCTCTGACCCTCTTTCTATGGTTATTAAGGCTATGGCTAATATCCCTAGATTTGGAGATGGTTTAGGTATTTCTATTCTTCTTGTTATACCTATCTCTCTTAGATCTACTATGTCAACTCTACGTAGGTACCTTGTCACCTTGAGTATAGCTTCTACTATATCATCCCACTCAAGATCATAGAATGTTATTATCTGTGCGGCATCTTGGTCTATCGCCCATATTAAAGCCTCATATATTTTAGGAGGTTTTAAGGCCTTGACGTATTCTTCTACTTTACTCCAATTTATCTGATTTAATATACCACTAACACTATCTTCCCATATAACGAAATATTTCAAATTCTTTAGTGGTGAGACAACATAGCGTATAAGATGTAGTGGAATACGGTAATGATCTATAAGTCTTAATGCTACCATTAATCCAGCTAACCCTAGTCTAATCATGTTAATATCTTCTTGTTGATCTAATTCGTACATGAAGCCATAGGTATAATCCTCGTACATTCCGTAGGTGTTGAGTGTAACCAGGATTTTCTCTCTTCGATATGTAACTCTATTCCTCCTATATCCTTTAACTATTACGGGATTTCTAGATTCTACTTGCCATTCTACACTATACGGTTCAATTACTATTCTTCCAAAACCTTGGTAAGGAGGTTTTACGGTTAGGGTTATTATTGAGGATAGCTTACCATAATTTATATCAGATAGTATGTCCGGTTCTTCTCCCCATTCATTTTTTATCCTAATGTAGTCGTCGTATGCTTCCATTAAGTAGTTGTGTCGCTGCAAAGCCTTCAGCAATGGCTCTTCACGTATAGTTTTATGATCTATTGAAACCACTATAGCGTCGTTTAAGTAATCTATGGTTCCTGGTTGAAACTTCTCTACTAAATCTCTATGTGAGACTTCATCTATTCTTTCTTTGAGCACTCCTTTCACAAGAATTCTAGGTATTCCGTATGGAGACCCATATTCATAGAAGTTTAAGTTGCTCCATACCTTTTTGCCTTTAGGAGTTAATCTTAGGTATTCCGAGATTAATGTTTTCATAGGTTTAGCTAGTTTAAGTTTAAGTAGTAATTCTTCCTCTGACTTATCTAACTCTACCCTTGCGTGAAGCTTCCATAATGCTTTAAACAATTTTACATAATCGTTTTCTGTGTTAATGTATACCTTCTCTAGTGGTAGCTGAATCCATTCGCTTAATGCTTCAACTCCGTATTCCAGTAGTTTGTAATCCCATTTTGTTAATGGGATTATTATTGTTTCAGTAAAGTTTATGTCTAGTCTTCTACCCTTTCGTCCTTCTCTCTGCTTATATACTCTAAGGTCTTCAGGTAATCCTATATGTACTACTCTAGTAATGTATCCTATATCTATTCCTTGTGCCAGTGTTCTAACAGTTATTACTAGTTTTACCTCTCCTTTTCGTGCTCTCTCCTCTATTCGTGTACGTTCATGTTTTGGTATTAAATGATGGTGTAATGCTATTAGATCTTCTGATAAAGGCTCTATTCTTGATTTTATTTCTCTATAAATTTTATCAGCCAATCTTATACTTCTAGTAAATACTAATGTTACGCCTTCCTCTTTTTGAAGAGCTATGGCTGATAGTATTTCACCTATATCAAGATATGGTTTAGGTATGTTTACACCTTTGGCTTTAAGATATTCTATTACTTCATAAGCATTCTTCTTAAAAACATCTAGATCCTCTAATGCTAGTCTTATAAAGGGGTCATCAACTAGATCAATATGCTTTTTAGCTCTATACCATAATTCTTCTAGGTTCTTTCCAAAAACTATTATTACGTGATTTTCAGGATGGAGAGGTTTTCCTTCTAATATAATTGTTTTTCTTCTAGTAATCTTTTCTAAGTATTTTGCAACTTCATCAGGGTTACCCAGTGTTGCAGTTAGGATTACTATTTGAGGTTTCTTCTTTGATATGAATGATGATATTAGTTCTATTAAAGCGAATAATAATCCTAAACTACGTGGGTCATAGAAGTCTATTTCATCTAATACTATTAAGTCTATTCTTGATAGGAAATCTATCAACATGGATGTTCTCTTTGACTGAGCTATCCTTTTTACATCAGACATTAGAAATGCTGGATTGGTTATAACTAGCAAAGCTCTTCTTAGTCTTTCTAATAATCTGTTTGCCCCTTCCTCTTCTACAGTAGGTCGGTCGACCTTTACTACGTAATCACGTAGACCAGCTGATGAATAATAGTCTTCTAATCTTTTTATTTGGTCACTGCTTAAAGCTAACGTTGGATATATGGCTAGAACATGTTTTCTACTCTTTAGCGCGTAGATAGCCCATGCTTCAGTTTTTCCGGAACCTGTCTTTGCTGTTAATATAACATTGTATCCTTTTTCTAAGGCTCTATAAGATTCTAACTGGTGTTTATAGAGATTCTTATCAGCAATATTCCTGCTTCTTTCACCACCCTTTTCTAAAGAGGGTACTAGGTCCTTGAACTTTACTTCGGTAACTTCAGGTTTTTCAATAGGTTCCTCTATGCATATTATGTCGTAGCCTAGTTCTTCAAGGACCTCTCTAGTATCAGCAACTTTGATCAATTCATTTACCCTTACTTCTATACTATCCTCTGCACAATTGTTACTTGTGCAAACTTAACTATTTTAGGGGGCCGTCTTATGCTATTACGTGGTGTAGGATATCATGCCTAGGCCTAGGCGTGTCATAATAATGGGAGCTGGTGGTAGGGATTTCCATAACTTTAATGTGGTATTTAGAGATAATCCAGAATATGAGGTTGTAGCGTTTACTGCAACACAAATTCCAGGTATTACTGGTCGTAGATACCCACCAGAACTTGCAGGTAAGCTTTACCCTAATGGTATACCTATAATATCTGAAAGAGAGTTACAGAAACTTGTAGTAGAACATGCAGTGGATGAAGTCGTATTAGCTTACAGTGACCTATTGTATAATGACGTTGGTAGGATATTATCAACTGTACTAGCATCCGGAGCAGATTTTAGAATACTTGGTCCTAGAGAAACAATGCTACCTTCATCTAAACCTGTAATAGCAGTAACAGCTGTAAGAACAGGTGCTGGTAAAAGTACTGTAAGTAGAGCTATAGTAAGGGAGTTAAGATCAAGGAACTTGAAAGTTGTTGTGGTACGTCATCCAATGGCTTATGCTAAAGATCTTGTGAAAGCAGCAGTTGAAAGATTCGAGAAACCTGAGGACTTCGATAAATACGAATTAACTATAGAAGAAAGAGAAGAATATGAGCCATACTTAAAAATGGGTGTAGTAGTCTATGCAGGTGTTGATTATAATAGGATACTAGTTGAAGTTGAGAAAGAAGCAGATGTAATACATTGGGATGGAGGTAATAATGATTGGCCATTCTTCAAACCAGATTATATGATAACTGTTGCAGATGCAATGAGGCCTGGTCATGAAATTAGTAGTTTTCCAGGAGAGGTTAATCTAAGATTAGCTGATGTTGTTATAATAACCAAGGTAAGCCAGGCATCGAGAGAAGCTGTAGAAACCATACGTAAAAATGTATTGGATGTTAATCCACGTGCTAAAATAGTGTTAGCAGACCTAGAGGTTACGGTGGACAAACCCGAACTTCTAAGCGGTAAGAAAGCTGTAGTAGTAGAAGATTCACCTACGGTTACACATGGAGGCTTACCTTACGCGGCAGGATATGTAGCTGCAAAGAAATATGGTGCTGAAATAGTGGACCCCAAGAAACATGCTGTAGGCATAATAAAGAAGATGTATGAAGAATATCCACACATGGGACCCGTAGTACCAAGTACGGGTTACGCACTAGACCAGTTAAAAGATCTTGAGAAGACATTAAATAGCATAGAAGCAGATGTAGTAGTCTTAGGTACACCAGCCGATATATCAAAGTTAATAAAGATCAATAAGCCTGTGGTAAGAGTAAGTTATGAGTTAAAGGTTATTGAAGGATTAACAGTAAAGGAAATGGTAGACGAATTCCTAGAGAAAGCTAAAGAAAAATTGGAGTAATCATTTCTTTATATTCTTATTTTTCGATAAAACCTATTACCTAAGTCATCTTCTAATAAACACTTGATTACGAATTAACTCTATAGCCTGGGCTTCTTAGATATTAGGGGATGAAGAGTGGTGACGCACCAGAAGTATTAGAGATGAAGAAATGAGGGCGAGGCTGACCCATATGAAGAAGAG
>CAYUVB010000002.1:19628-21480 GCA_964448055.1 uncultured Desulfurococcales archaeon
GTAGAAGCATTAGCGAAAAGACTAGGTCTCAGAATACTTGACTTATCCCCTGGAACATATAGGTCTATGTGGTATGGTTTAACTGAAAAAATATTACTTAGACTCTTCGAGAAGCTTAGGAAACGTAGAGACTTAATAATATTAATTGATGATGCAGAGTTTCTATCAATGCGGGCTAAATCTATACATGAAGTACACCTATCCGAAATAACAATGCTTTTAAATATTTTGCAACGTAGTGATAGACCGCTAATAGCATTTACATCTAATCAGCCAGATATAATAGATCCTGCATTACTAAGACCTGGTAGAATAGATCTTGTAATCGTAATGGGTTACCCCAATCTTGAGTTCCGTAAAATAATAGTTAGAGAGCTTCTAAGACGTTATGCTATATCGTGTAGTGACGATCATATAGTTGAGTACATAGCAAAATCAACTAGATGGTTTACTAATGCTGAAATAGATGCACTAATACGTTTGGCAGCAAGTATAGGTAATGGTGTGTTATCTGAGGAGGTCATAGATAAGGCGAAGAGAAAGTTTAAGATTAATGAAAGTGAGCGAAGAAGGATACAAGAATACCTTGAATGGTATGCTAATAGATTACAAGGTATAGTATTGACCTATGTTTCTAAAGAAGATGAGATTTAGGATAAAGAAGTTCAGCCCTTCCGCTCTTCATCACTTAGTTCAGCGTCGTCTAGCCTCATCAACACCATATTCTAAGTTAGGGTAAAGACTTTATTAACATACCCTCAACTATTACGGGTTTATATAATTCTAATAACTTTATAGCTGCATTCAAACGTGCTTCACTTGAAGAGTAAACTGTGAATAAGGGATCCCCTTTCCTTACCCTGTGTCCCAGTTTTGCATGAAGGTATATACCCGCTCCCTTATCTGATGGTGCACCTGCAGCTCTTGCTATTAAACTCATAGCTACGTTATCTATGTGTGTTATAGCTCCTTCAATACTTGATTCTACAGTATATTTGTAAGGTCCTATAGGTATTTCATCTGGTTTTATGTTAGGATTACCGCCTTGAGCTTCTATTATTTGCCTCATTTTTTCATATGATTTACCACTGATAAATAATTCCCTTGCCAATGTTTCACCCATTCCTTTCTCTGCTTTACCTGCTAGCTCTAATACTAGACCTGCAATACTAACCGCTTTATCGACCAAGCTATGTGCTCCCTTTCTTTCTATAAGTGTTTTAAGCGCCTCCTTGGCCTCTAGTGCTGGACCTATAGTTCTTCCTATAGGTTCTCCACCAAAAGTTAATGCTACCTTAACATTAATTCCTAGTCTACCACATTGGCTTATAAATAGTCCAGCTATTTTATCAGCCGATGAATAGTCTTGAACTTTTGCTCCTTTACCTATAGGTATGTCTATTACTAAACCTTTTATACCCATAGCAACCTTCTTTGAAAGAATACTAGCAATCATTTGTGAAATAGGATCTATCATGAGTTTTCTTTCAACTTCAACAAAAATATCATCTGCAACAGCTATATTGAGCGCACCACCCCAGACTATTGTTCCACGAACCTTCTTAGCTACCCCTCTAATTTCTTCAGGACTTAAGTCTACTCTAGTTAATATCTCCATGGTATCAGCTGTTCCAGCAGGACTAGTTATTGCTCTACTACTTGTTTTAGGTATCAGTACACCAGATGAGGCAATGGTGGGAACTGCTATTAATGCAACCTTGCTATTACCTGGAACACCACCTATACTATGCTCATCATATGCTGGTTCATCGAATTCTAAAACCTCGCTGGCATAAGCCATTGCCTTTATGAGACTGGTTAGTTCTTCATTACTTAACGGAATCGGTATTTG
>CAYUVB010000002.1:21580-30525 GCA_964448055.1 uncultured Desulfurococcales archaeon
CCATTGCCTTTATGAGACTGGTTAGTTCTTCATTACTTAACGGAATCGGTATTTGAGATGCAAGAAATGCTGCTATTTCAGCTTCTCCTAGTGATCCAGATACTACTTCTTCGACAATCTCACTTATCTCATCCTCTGATAGTCTATCGCCATGTAATCTCTTATGTATAACCCTTATGCTTTTAGGTGCTGGTGGAATTCTAACCGTTACCTCATCTCCTTCATTAACACGTAACATTGCTAATGCTTTATCATTTAAAGCAACATATCCTGGAGGAACCATAGTCTTTGAGACAAGTACATGTACATATACTGTTCTACCATCATTAATTACACGTGCTCTTTTACTTGGAGGTATATTTTCCCTTAGAGCATCCGAGTAATTCATTATAACAATGGGGTCTCCATCAATATCTATACGTTTAACACGGTACTTCATAGGAATTCCTCATAGAGAATGTTTAGAGCGGGTATGATAAAGGTTATTGCCTCAGCTAGATAAATTTTAAGCCGGCCTGCCGGCCATCAATTAGCCTTCTCCGCCATACTCTTCATCGGCTACGTTGATCCTAGAGTAGATAGATAATCTATCTTAGCCCATTCAGCCCCTTTCTCAGCTTCTTCCCATAATTTATCTAGTAGATATTCTAGTGCAGTTAAAGGCTCTAATCCTTCATCAAGTATTAATCTCATGAGTTGTTTATAATGGTATTGTATTTCAAAAGCATAACGCTCTACTAGTTTTACAGGTACACTCCTTTCCTTACCAATACCTACTCCTGGGCACTCTGTATCCAGGTGTAAGTAATTAGATTTAGGAGTTACTATATATAATGGATATAGTCTACACCTCATAGGTCTTGCAGGATAGATCTTGCATAATGTTAAATTATTAGGATCTTTTTCTAGGAAAACACATTCACCATTACCTTTATCTCTTAATGCTAGATAGACAAACATTTCTGCAATGATAACCTTAACGAAATCATGCACAAATGTACGCCAGTGCCTATCTAGATATTCAGCCATACGAACAACGTCAAAGACAGTTAATGTAACATTAGGCCCCGTGCCACAACATAAGTTACATCTAATACATTCAAACTTTATTTTACCGTTCAAAGGTATTTTAGCATACCTTGATGAAGTTCTATACACTGTAACCCATCCCCCAGGCTAGCTGATTTCACTCCTTCAATGCAGATTTAATTCAACTTTTAAAAGCTATTACTATTTTATAGTTAAGGGGATAAGCTATGAGTAAGGTCAATGAGTTACTTAAGATAATAGCTACAGCCGCTAACATAGCCTTTAATGAAGGTTATAGTACTTGCACCATTAGGCTACATAGATATGAGTGGAACAGTATACTTGACATACCATGGCATAGAAACGGTATTAAGATAATTAACAATGGTGATGTGAGAATAAGGGTAGCTAAGCTTAGTAGTAGTCATGGAGTATTAAACATTAGCATTCCAAGTAAATTAAATAAAGAAATAGCATTACCTATACAGTACTCAGAGTACATACGTATAGTTGTTCCAGCATCAATAAAGGATGAATTGAGGGAAGAACAACAAGTAGAGGGTATTGTATGTGAAGAGTTGCGTAGAAAGTAATTGCAGTATTGTTGGTGGTGTAGACCTAGCCGGCAGTCCTAAAAGACCTACGGGCATAGCCATAGTTAAAGGAGGAGTCCTTATTTTTGCCGATAAAGTCTTCTATGATGACGAAATAATAAACATTTTAACTAGTTATAATGCTTGTCTTATAGCAATAGATGCTCCGTTATCATTGGCAAAATCTTATCGTAAGGTAGATATCGCTATGAAGAAACAAGGATACAAAGTCTTACCGCCAGGATGGCGTGGAATGAAAGTTTTAACTCTTAGAGCTATTAGACTGAAGAGAATTCTTGAATCTCTTGGTATACATGTTATTGAAACTCATCCAAGTAGTGCTATAAGAAGTAGTGGTCTTCATGATATTGCAAGACTTATAAGCTTCTTTATAAGAGTTAATGACTGGAGCTTTATGTCAAAAGGTAAGGATGTAATAGATGCTGTTATTGCAGCTTGTGTTGCATGGAGTTATGTTAAGTGTAAGACTATAAAAGTAAAAGAAGTTGATGGTGAAATATATTTACTTCCTCATGTGGTTAAGTAGATAGTTCTCTTATGGTATCAACTATATAATCTAATTGTTCTTTCGTTAGCAATGGATGTACTGGTATGCTTAGCACATGTTTTGCTGCCTCAATTGAGTTAGGACATATGTTCTGTGGATAACCTAAAGCTTTATACAATGGTTGCATATGAATAGGTTTAGGATAATGTATTGCTACACCTATTCCTCTTTCCTCCAACTTTCTTGCAAGAATATCACGACCTAGAGGATGCTCGTCTTTAACCCATATGACATATTGATGCCATACATGCTTATAGCCAGTTTTCTCTTTTGGCACCCTTATAGTTTTAATAGTTGATAATCTTGAAGTTAGGTATTCAGCATTTCTTCTACGCTTGGCATTTAGCTCATCTAGTTTTTCTAGCTGTGAAAGTCCTAGAGCAGCCTGCAGAGCAGTCATACGATAATTTCCACCGAATGTTACGTGATAATATTTTCCTTCTTGGCCGTGATTTCTTAACATTCTTATTTTCTCAGCAATCCATTCAATATTGGTAGTAATCATACCACCTTCACCAGTGGTCATGTTTTTAGTTGCATAAAAGCTGAATGCAGCAGCATCACCTATGCTACCTACTTTTACTCCATTAATTTCAGCACCGTGTGCTTGTGCAGCATCTTCTATGAGGTATACTTTGTACTCATCCGCTATCTCTCTTAAAGTATTGAGGTCTGCTGGATGGCCGAACAAGTGAACTGCTATTATGGCTTTTGTTCTAGGGGTTATCTTTTCTACAACGTCGTCTGGATCTATATTGTAAGTCTCTAACTCTATGTCAGCGAATACAGGTTTAGCCCCTTGTGCTAATACAACATTTGCTGTTGCTATAAACGTGAAATCAGGTACTATAACTTCGTCTCCAGGACCTACACCTATAGTTCTAAGTATTAGATCTAAGGCAATGGTACCATTCATCACTGCTAGAGCATAACGAGTACCTATGTATTCGGCGAATCTTCTTTCAAACTCTTCTACCACAGGTCCATGTACTAGCCACTTGCTTTTTAGAACTTTAACAACCATGTCTATGTCTTTATCATCTATAACTGGTTCAACTATTTTGATTTTCAAAATTATCACCACATGTTATTTCGCATACTTTATTCGCAACTTCAATGGGATCATCATGGTAATAAATCTTTGCAGTTTTCCTATGGTCTATGTACTCTCCGAAAGCTTGTTTAAGTTTATCGGAGGAATATCCTGTATTGGTTAGGACTATAGTTGGTATACCCATAGCATAAGCAGCAATAGCCTCGAGTATGGTGCCACTTGCCCCTCCAAGGACTACAAGAACATCAACACTGCGGACAAGTGTTATACTCCTAGCCTTGAAGCTTAAACTGGTCTTAACACATATAGCTTTAGAAGGACATTCTTCTCTTTCTACTGGCAGTATTAAAACGACATTAAAGTCCTTCTTAATGGCTTCGTCAACTACTTCTTTCATTAACCCCCAATAACCTCCCAGAAATAAGACCATATTGTTACTACATCTGCATCTACGTATAGACTCCAAGAACTTTCTCGCTTTAACGACAAGATCTCGAGGAGCTTTCTCACCTATACATGCTATACCTACTTGATACATAATCTTTAAACCTCTAATGAAACTTTTGTTAAGTATACTGTTAAAGTAAATCAGCTCACGGCCGTAGTCCTCACAGATCGGTCTGACGTGCATTCATCATCTCATCAAATAATACATTATAATTAGGAGGAAATTAAACTATTATACTTAGGAGTTATTATTGTACTAGAGAATTCAGTATATGTTTAAAGACAATAAATCTTAGTGGTGATGTATTTGAAGCCTAAGAATACAAGGATAGTACTTGATGAAAAAGTGCGAACTATGGGTATACATATAGCATATGGTGTGGTTTACGATGTTGTAGTAGAAAAAGACCGTGTTGACGTTCGAGAATATGCTAAGCAGCTAATTGAGAAATTGTTATCCGAGTACAGTATTGAGAGACTAAAGGAACATCCTATAATAAGAGCTTATAGAGACTTCTATTGGAGACTTGGAATAGATCCTACGAAAACTAGGCCAAGTAGTGAAGCACTGCTAAGAAGGGTTTTAAGAACGAAGACTATGCCTTTAATAAATAATGTCGTGGATGCGGGGAATTTTGCTAGCCTAGAAACACTAGTACCTATAGGGCTCTATGATATTGATAAAGTTAAAGGTATGCTTAAGTTAAGACTCTCAAGAGAAGGGGAGGTATTTGATCCTATAGGCGGCAATAGAGAGATCTTGTCGGAAGGCCTACCAGTACTCGCGGATGAAGAGAAAATAATACATCTCTATCCTCATAGAGATAGTAGGCATACAATGATAAGAACTTCAACTAAGAACGTACTTGTAGTAGCTTGTGGGGTTCCAAACGTCCCTTCATCATTAGTAAAAGAAGCTGCCTCCAAGACCATAAACTATATCCTAAGATTTGCTAGAGGTAATGCTACAGGTGAGATAATTTATGAAGGATGCTGACCCGAGAGAGCTAATGGAGCTTACATTTAAGGTAGCGGGTCAGACAGCGGGATTTTTACGTGACCTAACAGAAATTGAGGGTTTGGGTGAAGTAGTAGGAATTCAGCCCTTAGGTGATACTACTAAAAGGATAGATATTATAGCTGAAGAATACTTAGTGAATTTGTTGAAAAATGAGGGAATAAATGCGGTAATAGTTACTGAGGAAAGCGGTATAGTAAGGATAGGGTCAAGTTCACCTGAATACTTATTCATAGTTGATCCATTAGATGGTAGCAGTAATTATTTATCCAATATACCCTGGTCAGCGGTAAGTATAGCTATAGCCGTGTATGGTAAATGTAATAGTTTAGACTGTATTGTTGCTGGGACTATAGCTCCAATACATACGGGCATGCCTATATCGTTTGCTAAAGGTTATGGTGTTTTTAGAGGTAATAGTAGAGTTAATCCAGACACGTATAGTGTTAAAGATATGGTATTAGGTTATTTTGACTATGGTAAAGGAACTAAAATATTAGATGAACTACTTCGTTCATGGTCTAATGTTAAAGTCAGAAGCCTGGGTTGTGCTAGTTTAGAGATAACTTATGTAGCTTTAGGATACGCCGATGCTTTTATAGATGTAAGAGGCTGGTTAAGGAATGTTGATGTAGTTGCTGCAATCGGAATAGCTAAGGAATTGAATACTTGGGTTACGAATACTCGTGGAGAATACCTAGATATACCTATAGATCGTGTAGTAAAGGTAGGAGAATTATTAGTAGCAAAGAACAAGAACGTATTAAAAAGAATACTGGATATAACAAGGAAGTACTAAGTTTAGTTATAACTCCAACATTTTCGAGAACTTTGTTAGTACTCTACAACCTCTACTTGTAACCAACACTAAATCCTCTACTCTTATCCCATAAACACCATCAAAGTATATTCCTGGCTCAATGGTTACAACCATGCCTTTCTCTAATACGTCGTTAGAATTAGGACTAAGCGTTGGTAGCTCATGTACTTCAACCCCAACACCGTGACCTAAACCATGGATAAAGTATTTAGCCAATCCCTCTTTTCTTAGACACTCTCTAGCCTTAGAGTCCACTTCGGAAGCCTTTACACCAGGAGCTATGTAGTCTATAGCTTCAAGTTGAGCATTTATTACAGCTTCTAGTCGTTTCTCAAATGTATCGTTGCTGTATTTGTAACTGAATGTTCTAGTCATATCACTACAATAGCCGTTGACTCTTGCACCTATATCAATTAATACTATATCACTATTTCCAAGTTTTCTTTCAGATGGAACCGCATGGGGATATGCGGAATTTTCGCCAAACGCAACTATTGAAGGAAAAGCTGTTATAGGAGCTCCATAACTTTTCATGTAATATTCTATCTCACCTGCTAGCTCTAGCTCACTTATACCTTCGTGTATTTTATCAATAGCCTTCCTTAGCGCTTTTTCAGTAATTTCTACTGCTTTTAATATAAGGTCTATTTCTTCAGTAGATTTAATGCTACGTAGTTTCGAGAGATGCTTGCTCATGTCTATAAGTTCTTTATCTCTTAAGTATTGTTCAATTCTCTCATATGTACCTAATGTTATGTTCTTATCTAAACCTATTCTCTTATAATTTTCTAATTCTTTCTTGACTATTGACGGAAAATCCCCACTAACATAGTTTTCTACTATAATTTCCTTTAGCGGATATCTAGAATAAGCTTTTACCATTACATTTGTATTCTTTACACTTGCTTTAGCTCTAGTGTACTCAAGTACTGGCACGTATAATTTAGCTACATTATCACGACATATTATTAGAAATCCTCCACCTTCATATCCCGTTAGGTAATATATGTTAGGTGTTGAGAGTACTAAGCTACACTCAATATTTTCCTTCTCCATTAGTTCTAAATATTTATTCATGTTACTGAGGAACAACACCCTAGGTCACCAAAAGAATATTGTATAAGCTATTAAAGTTCTTCACAAGGGCTATTATAAAGTCTTGTTGTTAGGGCTCTAAAACACGCCTAAAAACTATTAACCCTGCTAATAACATAACTTCTTGAATAGGAAGTCTATGAAGTATATTGGTAAGATATAGCAAGAACATAGGGACAAGAGCAAGTACATTAGTATAATTGAATAATCGTACGGGGTGTATACGCAAATGGTTGTTGGTAACGGTGTTAGAGTAAAGAGTAAGCTCTTGTGTCCCCGATGTGGTACAAACTTGGAATATATGGCTGAAGCAGAGACTACAGGGAACGGCTCTAAAACCATAACGTATTTCTATAGATGTCCTAGATGCGGATATAGGTTAGATGATGAATTACTAATAGTGAGAAAGGCTTCTTCAAGCACAATAGTAAGGGTCATAAAGAAGCGTATAGGATTCGAACAAACCATTATGGGATTAAGGCCTTCAATAGAGATTAGGTTAAGGTAGCATCATCTTTTTTATTAACTTGAATACCTCCGTAGTTCTCAACAATGTTCTGTAATCTAAAGACATCCCTTGTATATAGTCTTATTATGGATTTTACACCTTTAGGTTTCTTCGGTATAAGCTGTATGAATCTTCTTCTATAATTCACTTCAACCTCGTATTCATTTAGCGGAAATGGTACAGTAACACCTTTACCTACAATACCTTTGATAGTTACTATGTATTGATTAGGTATCATTAAAGCATAACCTGATTTCCTTGATGTGAAATATTGTATTACTCTACCAGTTATTATGAACAGCTCATACATTATCAGTGCTCCAACGAATCTTAGAATAGGGTCTTCTCCGCTAAAATACGGCTGTCTTACATAATTGTTGTACAGTACTGATATCACTATTATAGCAGGCAAACTTGCAAATGAGTAAAACATGCCTTTGAACTGTTTAGCAAGTTCGCCTTGTAATTTTGGGTCCCTCATAGCTATTTCTAGGGCATCTTTTTCTTCTAATAATTTCCGTGCGCTAACTATTTCCTGATATCTACCCGTTATCCTAGTCTTTATCATACTATAGCCCATAGTAAACGGTATTATCAACATGAATGCTATTACGAGTAGCCAGAAGTACTGAGGCGCAAATGTTGCAACAAGTGAAAACACTATTGCAAATACTTGGCTAAGTACTAGTGATTTTATAGTAGACATCCTCTGCAAAGTCTCTCTTCTCCCTCTTACTTATTAATACAACTCTAAGCAACAAAATAAAATCTAGACTAGCCTTATAAATCTGTATGTCATAGATAAACACGGCATAGATATATGACACCACAAATATTAAAGATCACGGTCTTGCTTTTACTGGCAATGTTATTCTTTCAAGACCAGATAGTAATAACCATATACAATGAGACACCGTTCAATATAACAATGGAACTAGAAGGCGAAAAATTAATCATTCCACGAAATCATGCCCTGGAAACAGCAATTCCCTTTTCACTCAATCACATTAACATTATGATTAGAGGACGTACCGTTACAATACCAGTAAATGGATTTACTTCTAGGCAACATCTATACATACGACTGAATGATAACGTAATTTATGCTATAATTAAACCCCATAATTTGAGTATTGATATAAAAAATATAGAGGTGAAAACTGTAAGGTATGTAGTAGGTTCTGGTCTTCTACTACAAATATACCTAAATACTTCAATTATAAACAATACTAGCATTATAAGCTCAATATATTGTACTAGTACCAGGTGCATGGATACACGTTCTATTACAACAATACACGTTGAAGGAAACCGTATATTATTAACTATAAATGTCGAGAAAGCAAAATTACCGTTCATTGATGTCATAAATAATAGTGTTAACATTATAGTAGGAGTGGATAATAGTTATATAGCGTTATTATACAGCCATGATATGTATACAAGTAGGCTAAACATGCATGTTAAAACAATTACCAATACAAGTAAAGTTCATGAATCTATGATTATTAATGAATTTTATACTATTACGTCAAGGCCTATAACGAGCAATCATGAAAATATATTTCAAATTAAAACTTATGCACAACCACAACATACCATGATATCTCCAAATGAGGAATTATTACTTATTATCGCTGTGTTAGTCTTAATAATATCGACATATGTTAGCTTGAAGATAAGTAAGGGTAGTTAACAGACTTTGTTCCGTAAACCTAATATAATACTATCAATTAGATCCTTGGTGTTTAATAGTAAAATAAGGTGATACTAGTATGAGTAAAGTTGATGAGGCATTAGAAGCTCTACGTAA
>CAYUVB010000002.1:30625-53245 GCA_964448055.1 uncultured Desulfurococcales archaeon
AATAAGGTGATACTAGTATGAGTAAAGTTGATGAGGCATTAGAAGCTCTACGTAAAGGAGAGCCGGTACTCGTTCTTGACTCCTTATCACGTGAGCGAGAAGTAGACATGGTGTATTATGCCGGATTAATAGACTATAATAAGATATACATTTTACGTAAAGATGCAGGAGGATTAATATGTTATGCAACTTCCCATAAGATAGCAGAACCTTTAGGCTTAAAGTTTATGTCAGACGTATTATCACTAATACCTGATTATGTTCCTTTGACTAGTAGAGTATTAGGTTATGGTGATAAGCCAGCTTTTAGTTTATGGGTTAATTATATTGGTGTTAGAACTGGTATTAGTGATAGGGATAGAGCATTAACAATACGAAAATTACATGAAGTTATAAGCAATGCATGGAGGGGTAATATTGATAAAGCTAGGAAGATGTTCTATAATGAATTCATCTCCCCAGGACATGTACCAATACTCATTTCTCGTGGTTTAAGTAAACGTAGAGGTCATACAGAATTAACTATAGCATTAAGTGTATTGGCAGGTCTTGAACCAAGTATAGTACTAGCGGAAATGCTTTCAAAAGGTGAATCAATGAGTCTAAATGAAGCAAAGAAGTATGCGGAAAGAAATGGGTTAATTATAGTTTCCGGTGATGAAATAATAAGAGAAGTCAAGTCAAGAGGTCTACAAGATGTATAAGATAGGAGTTGTTGATACTACTTTTGCTAGAGTAGATATGGCTTCTCATGCAATAAGGGTGATAAAGGAACATTTACCTAATTCTAAGATAATAAGGTATACCGTGCCAGGTATCAAAGACATACCGGTGGCAGCAAAGAAATTAATAGAAGAATATGGATGTGATATAGTTATAACATTTGGTTGGGTTGGTTCCTCGATAATTGATAAGTACAGTTATCTTGCACTAAGCATTGGTTTAATTATGACACAGTTGTTAACCAATAAACATATAATAGATGTGACTGTTCATGAAGATGAGGCGTCAGATCCCGATGAACTATATAGAATAGCTGTTGATAGAGCAAGAAAACATGCATTAAACGTTGTTGCTTTGCTTAAAGGTAAAGATACATTAACTAAGAAAGCTGGTATGGGTATTAGACAAGGATTACCTGACGTAGGTCCACTAAAAACTTAATATCGCTAATATTAAGATAAAGCGGTGTGATAGAATTCTAGAGCACTGAATGGGTGTAAGAGATTTGGTGGAAAACACTGTTAGGCTAGGAATTGTGGTATCTGAGTTCAATTATGATATAACATACCTAATGCTTCAGAAAGCTCTTAACCATGCTGAATTTCTTGGGGCAAAAGTGACTATAGTTTTCAAAGTACCAGGTACTTATGATATGCCATTAGCTGTGAAGGCATTGCTCGAACGTGATGATGTTGATGCTGTAGTTACATTAGGTGCTGTAATACAAGGTGAAACTAAGCATGATGAAGTAGTAGCTAATCAAGCAGCAAGAAAACTTATTGATTTAAGTATAGAGTACGGTAAACCTGTAACTCTTGGAATAATAGGTCCTGGAGCTAGTAGAATGCAAGCGCTTGAAAGAGTAGAAGAATATGCCAGAAGGGCTGTTGAAGCAGCTGTAAAGTTGGCAAAAAGGCTTACTAAGTTTAAGCAATTGGAGGACAGTAGTGGAGAAACTATGGTAATAGAGTAAGGGTCCGATGTAATGGTGAAAATAGGTGTACTAAAACTTGAGGGTTATAGAGAGTGGACTGAAAGTATAGGTTTTGATAGAGAATGGATCATACAGACTATTCAAGCGAATATGTATAAATGGCTTCAAGAGAGAATTTCCAGAATTAATGGATTTGTAATACCACTAAGATATGATTATATGGTGCTTATACTTGAAGGTGTAGATGATAATGATGTACTAGACGTAATTGAAAACTTCTCTTCTTTATCACCAGTTCCCATAAGATTAAGTATAGGTTGTGGTAAAACGCCTTATCAAGCACAAGTAATAGCAACTAATAGACTTGTAGAAAATAATTGTATGATATGTATTGAGGAATGTAAACCTATGGAAATAGTAGCAGCTCACTTCGATGTAAATGACTTCTCCAGTTTAGTAAATAAGTTAAGTGTATATGATACATATATCGAAGTTGAAAAACTATGCATAGATCTTAGTAAAAGGATACAGAAGCTTGGAGGAATATCACAGTACCTTGGTGGCGACAACATATTGGCGTTTGTCTCAATAGATGTTATTGAAGATATTAAGAAGATAGTGGATTCTATTCCAGGATTAAAGGTAGGAATAGGTGTATCAAATAATACGAGGAAAGCATTAGAGAATGCAGCAAGAGCGTTAGACATTATTCGTCGTAATAGAGGCAAGGAAAATATCAATTACATGGTCATACAAAGCAATGAATGAAGTTTATAGTAACTAATGTTTTTGTTCTACATTCCTTCGATACTATACATCTTTGCCCCTCTCTTATCTGCATGTTTCTTTATTAACTCAAGAACACGGCTTGTCAGCTCCTTTAAACGTTGTCTATTTCTTGCTTCTACGTATATTCTTATTTTTGGCTCTGTCCCACTCTTTCGGACTAAGACCCATGAATAATCATCGTAATCTAGTCTTACACCATCAATGGTTGTTATCCTAACATTTCCCTTTACTGATAATAGGTCTTCTACTACATCCTTATACACATCCGCTATCTTTTCTTCATCAAATTTAATTGATACACGTTTACTAGGATAATTAGGTATATCTTTTAGAAGATCATCTAAACTACCGTGGGTTAAGATTAGGTTCGTTAGCCATGCAGCTTGATATATACCATCAACCCATAACCCCCAATCTGGATCTATTAGCTTCCATGGTTCAGCAGCTAATAGTACATTTGTCCTTTCCTTTAATTTTTCATGGGTCTTACCCAATTTCCACCTAATGATCTTTCCTCCATATCTTTCAACAACTTCTTCAACCGCTCCTCCAACATCTATGGACACTATTATATAACCCTTTCTATCACTTAACTTCAATTTTGCATATAAAGCAATTAATCGATCTTGTTTTATAAATCCTTGTTTTCTAGTTAGTACACTTAATCTGTCAGCATCTCCGTCATGTGCAAAAGCCACTTCGGCGTCAAGCGAACTTAGCAAGTCATTTAAGTAATTCAATACATCAGGTCTAGGTTCTGGTGTTCTTCCCGGGAAGAATCCATCAGGATTACAATGTATGGTTAACGTCTTAGCTCCTAGGCTTCTTAGTATTCTTGGTGTAATATTATATGCTGCGCCATTTGCGCAATCAACTATAACTCTTACACTACGTTTAGGCATCATCTTGAATTTGTCTATTAGTTCCTCTACATATTCTTCTATTAAGTTTGGTATACTTATAGGTTTACCTACACGATCCCATGGCACGTAATAGTCCTTATCGATGTTTTCAAGTAGTTCCTCTATTTCCTCCTCCATCTCAACAGTATACTCCATACCATTAGAATCATAGACTTTGAATCCATTATCTTCTGATGGATTATGACTAGCTGTTACGGATACACCTACCTTTGCATCGGTCTTATGTGTAGAATATGCTACGATAGGTGTGGGTGCTAGACCTAGGATTAGAACATCTAACCCTCCACTCATGGCGCCCGAAGCTAATGCGTAGGCAAGTAATGGTGATGTAGTTCTTACATCATGTCCTAGTACTAGTTTTCCGGAAGAATCATTGTACTTAGCTAGTGCTAGACCTAAGTTAAATGCTAACTGAGGATTCACCTTCTTAAGATACCTTGCTCTTATGCCGGCGGTTCCAAATAATTTAGGCAACTGTTTCCCGTGTTATCAACGCTTAGCTTTTGAGAAAATATATTTTGCTGGTGCAATAGTTATTGAAGCAACTTCAACATGTTTATGTATTTTTAATACCCTAATGTAGATCTCCCATTCATAATTTCTTAGGTCTACCTTTCTATTTATCTTAGAAGCAATATATCTAATAGCCTCGTCTGTATGTGCAATTTTATTATTACGCCAGTATAGGTGTCTTCCTTCCAAAGTTATTCTAAATGTAGCGTTTGGAGGGATCTTTGTATAATATTTCCATACAATCTCCGCTACATCTTCAACATAGGGCTCGATCACAATATCTACAGGTATAACTCTAAGTATGGGTGTATCTTTAGGCAATTTTTCAATGATTTTCTCAACAGCTTCATAGGGATCACTTACCCTTAATATTATTCTAGATTGCGAAACATCAACTATATTGAATTTCTCAAGTATATTCTTTAGTTGATCTAAAGCCCATTTATAGTTAGCATAGGAGGGTTCATGTGTTACTATTAAGTTGAACGATAGATTGTTCATAGTTGTCGCCTAGCGTGTATGTGAGAACATCGTATGTACTAGCTTTTATATCCACCGTTTAACAGATAAATACCAGGTTTAATTACCTTGAGAAGACCTTATGTTGCGGTATATTCTACCATGACTATAGATGGAAGAATTGCTAGCAGGACGGGTTTCAGTAAGCTTAGCTGTCCTTATGATTTAAAGAGACTTCATAGTGTAAGGGCTTCGAGCGATGCCATAATAGTTGGTGCTAATACTGTCATAGTAGATGATCCGTTGTTAACAGTTAGGTATGTGAAAGGGAGGAATCCTGTAAGAGTGATAATAGATGGTAGCCTAAGAACAAATCCTAGTGCAAGAGTATATAATACGCTTAACGAGGCTAAGACAATTGTTTATACTAGTAAAAAATCCGATAAAAAGAAGAAAGAAATACTAAGGAGAAAAGGTGTTGAAGTAGTAGAATTATCCGATGATGTGCTACTTGATGTATTATCTATTCTAGAGGACTTGTACATGAGAGGCGTGAGAAGAGTATTAGTTGAAGGAGGAGGAAGGACTATCTGGTCATTTATTAGTAGAAGAGTTGTTGATGAGCTAATGATTACTATAGCACCCTATGTTTTTGGGAACGGGGTTAGCGTTGTTGAAGGGGGAGGATTCAATGATATAACAGATGCTCTATCATTTAAACTAGCTGAGTTAAGGATATGTGAATGTGGAAAAGAATTGCATGTTAGATATATTAGAGAATAATATTTAACTTAGGTTAGGTAGAATCCCTTTATAGGTTTCAATGTATAATTGGCTATTTTCTAGTTTTTTAATTGGTGGTCTCTTGTATTTTACTGCTTCACCAATACTTTTATCACCGTATTTCTTGGTCCATTCTTCTATCGGTACCTTGTATTTATCTTGTATGTGGTCTCTGTATATATCATTTAGTACATTGAATGCACAGAATGGTATTAGTCTACCATCAGGTACTAAGTAGTGTATATTACATCTCATTACTCTCGCTACATCATAGTTATATAGGTCCATGAAATGCATCATTCCTAGGAACAAGAAGTGATAATGCCATTCGCCTAGTGCTTTATAGTTTCTTCTTACGAAAATGTTGAATAACAGTTTCCATACATTGAATTCTTTCGGTGCTTTCTCATCGTCTATGAACTTCTTTAGATTATATAGTATCTGTGCTATTGCTATGAACTTTTTCTTTCCTTTCTTTATTTCTTCAGTCTTTTCTTCTAGATATTCTAAGAATCCTTCTACGTCTATGAAATCTGTAACTGGTATGAACTTTACTGGTTCGCCATTCCTTCTCTGAACATAGACATAGGTTGCTGCACCGCAATGCGGGTGATTAGCCATTTCAAATTGTGGTTCACCGCTAAGTGCTTCTATAAATCTTGATATGGGAACTGTTACTGGTATAGGATACCAAGCATTTTTATGTATTTGGCCCTCAGTTTGTTCTTCTATTTTCTTTATAGCTTCAGGTATAGTTATTCTATACTTATCTCGTTCGTGCTTGGGCATCATTCCGGTTAAGCTAACTGGTTGGAAGTTTACTCCTCGAACTATATCCATGTGTTTTGCAGCAAATTTTATTATTGCTCCAAGTTCATGGTCATTTACGCTGCGTATGATTGTTGGGACAAGAACTACACTAGTCATTCCTCCTTTACGGAATGCATCAAATATGAATGGGATTTCCCAATGATTCTTCCAATTAGTCTTACCAGTTACACCATCGAAGCTTAGGTATACGGTGTTCACTCCTGCATTTCTAAGTGCCCTAACATATTCTACTGCTTTTTGCGGATCTTGAAAATATAGTTCAGCAAACTTTATTCCATTAGTATTTAACTGTACATGTCTTACGCCTTCCTCTTTTAACATTTTAACTATTTCTACAAGATCTTCCCTTAGTGTTGGTTCGCCACCAGTTAATTGTACGGCCATAGTTACTCCTTGTTGACTTAATCTTCTTATCATGAATCTTATTTGTTCTATGCTTGGTTCGTAGACATATCCTGCCGCTTCAGCATAGAAGAAGCAATACCAACAACTAAGATTACATCTATTAGTTAAAACTATGTTAGCTAATGCCGTGTGATTCTTATGTACGGGACATAAACCACAATTAAATGGACAAGGTGCAGCTAGCTTTGTATAAACGTAACGAGGGCCTCTTCCCTCATATCTTCTCCACCTTTCAAATCTGTAATATAATTCAGCATCTCCATAGTATACTTCTTCTACTTCGCCATGCTCAGGACATATCCTTCTTATGTAGATCTTGTTGTCACGTTCAAATATCATAGCTGGAAGAAGTCTATAACAATATGGACATAAACTGGATGTATATTTTACAAGTTTTTCGCCAGTTTTTAGTTTAGGAGCGGGCCCACCTACTTTTATTTCTCTATTAGCTATTTTTACTGTGTTTGTTTGTCTGTCAAATATAGCTGGTGACTCCAAGATAGTATCTTCGCTTATATTAGTCTTCATAGTTATTTGCCTCAATCTTAACATTTACTTTATATAGTTTTAAAGTGTTTTCCTTTTTTTCCCGGTAAATAGGTTCTACTGTACAGTGAGATATTTTATTGAGTATGGATTAACAATGTTCTTGAGTTCATTGAATGTTTTAATGGGTCTTCTCTTAATTATTTCCAATACTTCTGTTTTACTTATACCTGGTACTAATTGTAGAACCCTTAGGGGAGCTGTATTCACGTTTAAGGGACAAGGTATACCTGTTACGCTCCTATAACCGTGATCTACAATCACTATGTCAATCCACTTATGTAGTTCTAGCTTTAATGGAATATCTACTAATAGGGGATAGCTACCTACTTGACGTGCAAGAGTATGTTCTCCTAGACGTTTCTCTGTAAAGACTTTACGTAGTATAATTCCTGTAGGTACAAGCCTCCTAAGCATAGGTAAATCTATTTCTCTTCGTATTTTTTCTTTATACACTTTAAATATAGCTTTATGTCTTCTTATTATACTATCACCATACTTCCACATACGTGTAGTAGGAAAAGCAATAACTTGTCTAATATTAATTCTTCTAATAAGTAGGCCTGCGTTAAGTACTTTCTTCAAGAACTCGTAATTCAGTCTATAAGTATCTTTTGTCTCACCGATAAGACCGTAAACAAAGTTTATGCCTGGTAATAGCTCGGGTAATCCGTTCCATCCTCTTCGTGAACCTATCTTGTTTATTATTTCTATAGCCTTAAATGCTTCATCTGGATATACTTTAAGGTTGTTTAATTTTATTACACGTGGATCAGCTGATTCTATTCCTAATGCAGCTACATCACCAGGGGTGTGATATTCTACAATTATTTTCAGTGCTTCTACACTCTCGTGTTCGTGATGAGCTATTGTACCAGGGTTAACATTGTCTATGTGCAAGGTTTCTATGTTTGGGGCTATACTCCTAATACCATGAAATAGTTTCTTTAGTACTTCTGTATTTGGTTTAGGAAATTCCTCCTTTCCGGTATCAAAGGCTTTATAGGCTAATAGATCTGGTTGTCTGCCAAGTCTGAAGTGCCTTACACCCATATCATATAAGGCTTTTACTTCTTTCACTATATCTTCTGGTTCTCTAAATACTGGTAAACCATATCCTGGTTCTATACAAAAACTACATCCACCTGTAATAACTCTAGGGCATCCACGATATGTTTCTATTTCAGCTATAAGGTTAAGCCCATAATTAGGATGTTGTTTTACTATCTTTGCGCCTATTATTGCAAATCTATTCGTTAATTCATAGTCTTCTCTAATAACGAAAGGATTTGCTTTCTCTATTCCATACTTAAGTAATTCGTATACATAGAGTTCTGGATCACCTTTAACTATAGTATCGAAATTCTCTTTTACTTTGTTTGGTAGCTCAGCTATTCTTCCTCCTTCTATTCCTATTCCAAATTTAGCTGCAGGACCTACTAGTACTTTTACAGGCTTAGAGATAATCCTAAACCATTGCTCTAATTCTTCTAATTTTATGGGGGTTCCTCCAAGGTATTTACCAGGAACAGTTACGCCTGCAACTACTATAATTAAATCATATTCTTGTGCAGTACGTAGGAAGTTGTGTACATCTTTTCGAGCTTCATCTACAGTTATGTATTTGATGTATATACTCTTATCAATACTCCATATGGCGCCTGCTATGTATCTAGGATAAACATCAATATAGGGTGGTACACCTAATCCTGCAGGTTCATCGGTATATCCGTCAAGTATTAATACTCTTGTCACGGTCATGTTGCTACTAGTCACCTAAGTTCTTAGTAGTACTCTTAAAATGATCCCATCCAGTATAATCTATTATTCTGCCACGGTAATATACACCTTCACCTTTTCTAACCTTACCTATAATACTAGCATTATACTTGCTGATAATATCTTCTAATACTTTATCCTCTATTCTTGACGATACTATAAAAACTATGTTAAATTCTTCACCTCCATATAGTGCTAAATTTAATGGGTTAAGTCCGAATTCTTGAGCATAGTCTAGAACTTCTTCGTCCAAAGGTATATCTTTTAATTCTATCGCTATATTGTTTATCTCTGATAGAGTCCATAGGGTATATGCTAACCCGTCACTTACATCCATAGATACTTTAATGTATTCATGTAATTCAGTAATTAGATCCAATACCGAGAGTTGTACTTGAGGTCTTTTTGTTGAATAGAATATTCTATTGTATTTTTTTATAAGCTCTTGCCAATCTAGGTTATTATAGTATACATGAAATGCTGCACCAGTTAAACCATACTTTCCTGTTGTAATTACATAATCACCATCTTCTATCTTATTCCTTCTAGGTATGGGATATTTCACCACAAGTTCTCCAATACCTACAACATCAATCCAAATATCTTTCTGCGAGGAATTTGTATCACCGCCAATGAATTTAGAATTATAACTATGAGCTGAGTCTCTTAATCCTTTAATCGTGTCTATTAAATTCTCAACATTATCAGATGGATTAATCCCTAGGGACGCAGCAAAAACTATTGGTTTTGATCCCTTTGATACTAGATCACTGGTAACCATTGTTATTGCTTTCCAACCCATATCATAATAGGTGTTCCATGGTAACATGGAATTATGGAAAGAAAAACCATCTATTTTCAATAAGAATCCCTTATGAAACATGTGGGCATCATCATTCTTTCCTGGCGGTATCTCGTCAACGAAGTTTAGAATCATTTTTACTACTTCATGTTCACCTATTTCATGGAGCTTCAATTACTCGCTCACCTAAATAGTAAGGGTAAAATACTGTGGTAAAAACCTAAGTAGTTTGTAGAGGAATAAGGTCTTGTGCGGTATAATAGGTATAGTGGTTTCTAAAGGGGCTATAAAGGAACGCTTAGGCTCAGTTCTTCGTAAATGTTTAAAGAATCTTGAGTATAGAGGATACGATTCAGTAGGTTTTGCAATAATTAATTGGAATAACGAGTTAATCGTTAGGAAGAGTAAAGGAAAAATAGATGAAATCTCAAGAAAACTCGGTTTTGATGATTATGATGGACATACGGGAATTGCTCATACGCGATGGGCTACGCATGGTAAGCCAAGCGATGTTAACGCTCATCCACATATCGATTGTACTAAGAAAATAGCAGTAGTACACAACGGTGTTATAGAGAATTATCAAGAGCTTAAAAGAGAACTATTAATGAAAGGACATGTATTTACAAGTGAAACAGATACGGAAGTCATAGCACATTTAATAGAAGAGTATAAGAAGAAAGGAATTGGTACTTACGAGGCTTTAAAAGAAGCTATAAGGCATTTAAAAGGAGCGTATGCGTTAGCAGTAATAGATAAAGATGAACCAGGTAAGATATTCTTTGCGAGAAATACTTCTCCACTAGTAATAGGTATAGGTAAGAATGAAGGTGTAATGTTTATTGCTAGCGATATACCAGCATTCCTAGAATACACTAATCATGTAATAGTATTAAATGATGGTGAAATAGGCTTCATAACTTCTTCTCAAGTATTCTTGGAGCATATCAACTATGGAATCGTTAATGTTAATGAAAGAATAAGAGTAGTTGATTGGACTCCGGAAATGGCTAAAAAAGCTGGATATCCTCACTATATGCTTAAGGAAATACATGAACAACCGCTTGCGCTCTCAAGCACATTGGCAGGTATAGGTTCTGAAGCACATAAGCTTGCTGAATTAATAGCTTCGTCTAAGTATGTTTACCTAACTGGCGCTGGTACAAGCTATCATGCTTGTTTAATTGCGGAGTACTTGCTTAATGATTTAGTTGGTATAAAAGCTACTGCCTTCATAGCTTCAGAGTATGGTAGGTTTAGAAAAAGCATAGCACGAAACGATTTACTAATAGCTGTTAGTCAGTCAGGTGAAACAATAGATACATTAATGGCTGTAAGAAGAGCTAAAAATAAAGGTGCAATAATAGCTGCAATATCAAACGTAATTGATAGTGCTATCCCAAGGGAATCACATATAGCCGTATACACTAGAGCTGGGCCAGAAATAGGTGTAGCAGCTACAAAGACTTTTACAACACAAGTACTACTATTAACTTGGATAATAATTAAAGCAGCAGAGATTAAAGGAGAGCTTTCACCTAAAAGAACCAGTGAGATGTTAGATTTGCTTAAGAAAATACCAGACATAGTTAATACTACAATAAGAATAACAGAACCCTCAGCAAGAAAAATATCAAGTGAAATAGCCCTTAAAACAAATGCATACTACTTAGGTAGAGGTCTTGCTGTACCAATATCTATGGAGGGTGCATTAAAGCTTAAGGAAATAGCTTATATTCATGCGGAAGCATACCCAGCAGGTGAAAGTAAACATGGCCCAATAGCGCTCGTTGAAGAAGGATTCCCGGTATTTTTTACAATACTTAGTGATGAGTACAAAGACCTAATAATAGCTAACATTGAAGAAATGAGGGCTAGAGGTGCATGGATAATAACGGTTGCACCTAAAGATCACGAGAAAGCCTTTAGCATATCATCATTTGCATTTAAGATGCCGAGATTAGAGTACTGGGCTGAGACCATACCCTACATTATACCGTACCAATTGATAGCGTATTATACATCCATAACACGTGGATATGATCCAGATAAGCCACGTAACCTTGCAAAAACTGTAACAGTTGAATAAGGTAGATAGTATGAAGTTACCAGTTATGATATTAGCTGGTGGTGCTGGGGAAAGAATAAGAGATATAGCTGATAATAAACCTAAAGTAATGCTAAAGATCGCGGGCAAACCCATAGTCGAATATGTAATTGAGAATATTATAAACATAGGACTAAATGATATATACATAGTAACAGATAAACCGAACTATTTTGAAGACCTATCAATAAAATATGGTAAAATAGCCAGAATAGACATAATCAAGCAAGAGTTGCCAGAAATAAGGGGTGCTGTTCTATCGGCAAAAGATGTTATTTCCCAAGAATACTTTATGTTAGTTTACGGTGATATATTAGCGCCTAAACAGTTTTACAGCGATGTTATCGATGCTTTCAACGTATATTCTAAACCCGTTATGGCCTTAATTCCTGAAGAAGATGTAACTAGTTATGGTGCGGCAATAGTAGATTCAAAAGGTGTGGTAGGGAAGGTTGTAGAGAAGCCTAAAGAGGTGCTACCTGAGGCTTATGCTATAGGAGGTTTATACATACTTAACAAAGACTTCTTTGATGTATTAGAGAAATCAGAAGATATGGGTGAAGCATTATCGGAGTACTCGTCTAAAAGGAGCATCATAGCGTCTATATGGAGTGGATGGTGGATAGATGTAGGCTATCCATGGGATCTACTAAAAGCTATATACTTTGTACTCAAGGGATTGGATAGAACAATAATATCACCTAAAGCAGACATTGCTTCTTCAGCTATAATTAAGGGTCCAGTAATAGTAGAAGATGATGCAGTAATAGATGAATATTCAGTAATTAAGGGTCCAGTATACATAGGTAAAGGTGCCTATGTAGGTAATTACGCGTTAATACGTGAATACGTAGATCTTGAAAGGAACGTGGTAGTGGCAGCAAATGCCGAAGTGGTATGGAGTTGCATTCAAGACAAAGCAACCATAGGTCGTAATAGCTACTTGGGCTTTAGTGTTGTGGGCGAAAAAGCAGTTATAGAACCAAATGTTATTACACTTACACTTCTGAAATCAATTAAGGAAAAACCAATAATAGTAAAAAGACGAGGGCAAGAGTATGCTAAGTTAGGAGCCTTTATAGGTGCTAGCAGTAGGGTAAGAGCAGGCACAATACTTGAGGCAGGAACTCTTGTTAAGAAAAAGACTATCTACGATAAAAGTTAAGATTACCCTCCACTAGTCATGGGCATTAGTACTACTTCATCATTATTCCTAATTAAGCTGTTTTTGGTAGCAGGTTTACCATTTACAATTACTATTACGTGTTGTTCACTAATAGACTTAAGTATGGGTAAAAAATCCTCTAATCTTACAGGTTTTTCTAGTTTGAATTCTTTTTCCTCGAATCCTAATTTATCCTTGAGCCAGCCTATGGTCTTTATTCTCGCCATGGTTCTCACGGTGTTAGTTTAACATAATTCTCAAGTTCATTAGCTACATCGCTTAGACCTAGTGACTCTAGAGTTGACTTCTTAGGTATACCTCGTTCATCCCATCCACGAAGTTCATAGTACCAGCTTAACATTTCATCGTATTTGTCTCTATCTAGATGGGCTCCCTTAAGTGGTCCCTTAGTTAGAGGTTCCTCGAACCAGCGTGCTGGTGGGTAATCCATAGTTCTATCCCATTTACCTCCATACTCTCTTACCCAGAATGCTCTGATTAAGGCGTATATTCTATCAGCTACCTTGTAGAAGTCATCTAAGGTCATAGCAACTCCTGTGGCTGTTTTGAATAATCTTACATAGTAATCGAGTTTTAGTCCAAGCTCTATCCAAGGTAATCTACATGATACCAATGACTCAAAGATACCACCTCTAATACGCTGTAATTCTACTACTTTCTCTACCTTCTCTTTAGTATATTCTAATCTACCAACTTTAACTTCCCAAGCAATAACCCAGGCATCTTTGTGATGAGCACCTATGGGTGATGTACTATACGCTAATGCCATTGCTGGTGCTGCATGACAATCATATGCTGATATTTCTAATCCTTTAACATTCATAGCCCATTTCCAGGAATCTCCTTTTATCTTCTCGGAGATCCTCTTTGTTCCTTCAGCTAGTAGATCTCCAATACCTCTTCTATAAGCTATATCCTCTATTAGTTCTTTGTATTTCTTATAATCTCCCCATTCTATTTTCTCATCTATGAGTTTCTTCTCTGAAGCTTCGGTAGCAAACCCTAATACGTTTCCTAACGATATAGTATCTATGCCGTATTTATCGGCTAGTTTGTTGAGTGCAGCCACTTTACCTAAGTGACCTAAACCTATGTTTGAGCCAAGCATTGCTACATTCTCATAATCTAATTCGCTTAGTTCTCCTTCGACATCAATTACAACGTTTCCACAAATCATATTACAGTGGGGACATCCTCGCTGTAAAACCTTCATGGCCTCCATTGAGTACCCGTCTATTAATCTATATAATTCGTACACTCCTTCTCTATAGTTAAATGTTGGTAGTACGCTGTTAGTATTGCTCCATTCTATCGTAGCCATTGTTCCTTGTCTCATCCAGAAGTCATATGCTGGGGCCTTCTTTATTTCATTATAAGCTTCAGTAGCAACTTTGGTTAGCTCTTTCTTATCATCTACTGGTATTTCCTTGGTTCCTCTAATTACTATTGCCTTTAACTTCTTAGAACCCATCACTGCACCAATACCTGGTCTACCACCACTCCTTCCTTCTTGAGAAATTATCGTTGCATACCTTACCAGGTTCTCTCCTGCAGGCCCTATCAATAATATGCCAGCATCTTTTCCATGAACGTTTTTCAATATTCTCTCTGTTTCAAAGGTATCTTTACCCCATAGTCCTTCAGCACTAAGTATGCTAACATTATCATTTTCTATGTATAGGTATACTGGTTTCTTTGCAGCTCCCTCTATTACTATCGCATCATAACCAGCTCTTCTAAGATTTACTGATGCCATAGTACCTATGTTTCCATCACCATAGCCATTAGTTAATGGGCTCTTAGCAGCTACTACTAATTTACCAGTACTCGGACCTACCAAACCTGTTATTGGTCCAGCAGCTATGACCAGTTTATTCTTAGGTGATAACGGGTCAATACCAGGTTCAAGTTCATCCCATAATATTTTGATAGCTAATCCTCTACCACCGATGAACATTTTGAGAATTTCAGGGTCTATTTGTTGTACAGTTACTTTATTTTCACTGAGATTTACGCGTAGAAGTTTACCCCACCAGCCCTTCAAAGACTACACCGCTATATAGTAACCAAAGCGTCTCGTTATTTAAGATATCTACAATAAATTTATCTACCAGTATATATACACAATTATAGTGCGGACCTAGCCTTGGGTATAAGGGTAAGTTCTTCATTGATAAAACCTAAGGATATAATTGATGCAAAAATAGTTAAGGATAAAGTGTTATTTCTTACAAAGAAAGGTATAATAGAGATAGAGTTAAGTAAAGCCAAAGATCTTTATTGGAAAATTAAGTTAAGGAATAGACGGAAAGCATTTGGATTATGACGAACCTATCAGACGAGTAGATAAAGGCTAAGAACTTTAATAGTTAGATTTATTTAAGTTAACTTATTGTTGCCAACGTGTGTTAAATATTGCGTATATTTCTCTTGCTCTTTTTTCACCTATACCTTCAACCTTCATTAGCTCACTGATACTTGCATTAGCGATATTTCTTAATGTACCAAAATGTTCTAGTAGTTTTCTTGCTAGGGTTGGTCCTACAAGACCTTCTGCGACATATAGTATTCGTTCGTTTAATGTCATAGGCTTCTTTTCAACTCTTAGTCTGATAATCCTTTTTTTGTTGGTTTCACCTAAGCTTTTAGCTTTAGCTACAAGCCATTGTATAGTGGCATTCTTATTTGGTGATGGTAGTATAGGTACCTTGTATTTCAATGTTATTTCATCAAGTGCTCTTAATATAGAAGTTATATTCCATTTAGTGTATTTAGTAAGTGAATAGAAACTACCTTCAAGTAACAATATTGGTTGTGCATTTTCTTTTGCAGCTGCCTCGCGAAGTAATTGCACCTGCTCCCAGATTCTATTATCCCTAATACTATTAGCTAAATCAATTATAGTTTTTCTTTCTACTAATACCGGTTGTTTGTTTTCTGCTGCGAGAAGATAATAGTCGCCAACATTTAACGCAATCACTGCTACTCGTAAGCCTTTCTTCTTAACACCCTCAACTATATCAGCGTTTTTTGCCGCTTCCCTGCTATCAATTATAATGTCAACAGGTGCGAGTAATTCACTAGAGATAATGCCACTCAATCCTCGAACACCATATAGTTTCTTTTTATTCTGCTTCTGCTAAAGATATCCGTCAAACATACATTTTATAACATTATTAGCTGGAATCAATTTTAGATAAATAGATCTTGTCGCCCCAAGGTGGTATAATGGATAAGAATAAAAAAGATGTAGTTGTATATCGTAATGAGGATATTGAGCGTGTAATAGCATTTATTCCTCCAGGACACATGCATGTAAGAGTTCTTATTGAAACTAAGGATAAGATAATAGTGTTCCAAGAGGCAACAATCGCTGGCATCATAAGAGCTTATGTAAATGTAGGCATGCATCCATATAAGAAGGCATTAGAACTTCAGTGTACTCGTTTAAGGAAAGATTCACGTAAGATAGGATTTGCTGAATATCAGTTGATGGAGTCTAATAGATCCGAAAAAAGCATTTTAGATGAAGTAATAAGCATTATAGGTATAGATAAGTATTGACCTATCTAAAGATAAGCTAAAGTTTTTATGTCTCAGCAACAACATTATACTGTAATAATCACCTCAAACTAGAATGGTCAAGGTGCATGCACATTATGGAGTATCATAGAATATTAGGCGAGCCTGGTAGAAAGGTTCTAATGATGGGTAATGAAGCCATAGCACGTGGAGCCATAGAGGCAAGTGTTAAAGTAGCTTCAGGATATCCAGGTACACCTTCAAGCGAAGTACTCATGACCTTGATGCCTATCTCGAGAAAAATAGGTATGTATGCTGAATGGGCGGTAAATGAGAAGGTAGCATTTGAAATAGCGTTAGGAGCGGCTTTTGCCGGCATACGTGCACTTGCAACAATGAAAGCACCAGGTCTTAACGTTGCAGCGGATTCAGTTGTATCATCAGCATACACAGGTGTTAATGGTGGATTAGTAGTATTAGTAGCCGATGATCCAGGTCCACATACCACCCAAACAGAGCAAGACAGCAGATGGTATGCTAAGTTAATAAAGATCCCAATGATAGAACCATCTAATCCTCAAGAAGCAAAAGATTTCATTGTAAAAGCCTATGAGTTATCAGAGAAATTGCAACTCCCAGTACTATTTAGGACTACTACTAGAGTAAACCATACTGTTGGAGATGTAGTACTAGGTGAGATTAAGAAAATAGAACGTGAACCAATGTTCGAATTCAATCCTAAGAGATACATAAGAGCATCGATGCAATGGAATATGGATAGACATAAATGGCTTCTAGAACAACTCTCGCGCGCTGAAGAAGAAGCATCAAAGTTAGGCTTAAACAAAGTTGAAGGCGAAGGTAAATATTGTATAATTACTTCAGGAGTAAGTTACGCTTACGTCAAAGAAGTATTAACAAGATTAGATGTTGAGAACCTAGTACGCGTAATTAAGTTAGAATTAACTTATCCCTTACCTGAAAAATTCTTACTAGATAACATTAGTGAATGTAAGAAGATACTAATAGTTGAAGAACTAGATCCTTACCTAGAGGAAAGCGTACAAGCACTATTATATAAGCATAAAATTAATGTTGATATATGGGGTAAAGATAAGGCTCACATACCGTTGGTAGGTGAACTTAATCCATCAATTATAGAGAAATCTATCCGTAAATTCCTGGATCTAGGCATGCAGGATAGGGTAAAAGATGAAAATGAAACTATAAGCATACCTGATTTACCTCATAGACCTCCTCCGCTTTGTCCTGGTTGTCCACATAGAGGTTCATACTTTGCATTACTTAGAGCTATTAGGAAACTTGGATATAGAAAGCAAGATGTCCCGATAATGGGTGATATAGGTTGTTACGCTTTAAGCCTTGAACCACCACTTGAAGCCATATGGACGGAGCACGCTATGGGAGCCAGTATAGGACTTGCTTTAGGACTAAAATTAGCAGGCTATAATAAACCAGTAATTGCAACAATAGGTGACTCGACGTTCTTCCATGCAGGCCTACCTGCACTCGTAGAAGCCGTAAACAAAAACATCGACATCCTAGTATTTATATTGGACAATATATCTGTCGCCATGACTGGACATCAATCAACGCCCGAGTTTACATATACCGAGAGCGGAAGAAAGGTGAAGCCTGTAAAGATAGAGGATGTTGTAAGAGGTATCGGTGTAGAAAATATATGGGTTGTAGATCCATATGATCTTAAAAGAACAGTAGAAGTTTTGCAAGAAGCGTTGAAAAAGCCTGGAGTAAAGGTAGTAATAGCAAGACGTGAATGCTCACTCCAAGCAATGCGTAAAGGAGTTAGATATAAGCCACCAGTAATAGACTATGAGAAATGTACAAATTGTATGACATGTATACGTTCTTTAGGATGTACAGCATTAACCATAAGAGACGATGGTAGGGTGGCAATAGTAGAAGAAGTATGTAATGGATGTAACTTATGTGTACAAGTTTGTCCATTTAATGCAATAATACCTCGTGATGACCCATTAAAATCTATGTAGGTGTAAACCATGAGTTCCGTGGGTAAGTTAAATGAATACAATATAGTTATAGCTTCAGTAGGTGGACAAGGAGGTCTAACGTTATCAAGAGTTATAGGTTATGCAGCACTATTAGAAGGATACAATGTTAGAATAGGCGAGACATTGGGCATGTCACAAAGAGGAGGAGTTGTACAGAGCTATGTAAGATTTGGTACGAAAGTACTTTCACCCCTTATACCATACAATAAAGCTAACGTAATATTAGGTCTAGAGCCTCTTGAAACCCTTAGGGCAGCTATCAAATTTGCTAACGAAAACACGTTGGTGGTAGTCAATACTAATCCTATTCACACAATCACTACACTTGTAGGTAAAGAAAAGTATCCATCAATAAATGATATTCTAGCAAAATTAAGACAAATATCCAAGAATGTTTATACAATAAATGCTACAGATATTGCAAGAAAGGAAGGATTACCTATGGCAACAAACATAGTAACATTAGCAGTATTTGCTTCCATGAAGCAAAATCCACTACAAAGGGAGTCGTATATAGAAGGCATTAAAACCTTCATAAGACGTAGGGTTGAGGAGAATATTAGATTATTCAATAAGGTAATTAATGAATACGGTGTTAAGAGTTAACATCTATAACATTGAGTTGAGTATTTACCTGATATTTTTCAAATGAATTTTTACCTCTTCATATAGTTCTACAATTGCATAATACCCCCATGCTAATGGACCTGGATTAACCATCACTGTGTTTCCTATTTTATCAATACCTCTAGATTCATGTATGTGTCCACAAATACATAGCAAGGGTTTTCTTTCCTCGATGAATTTTCTTAAACTCTTACTACCAACATGTAACCCACTTTTTACAATGTCGAGTTTAGTATTATATGGAGGGGTATGGGACAACACAATAACCTTTTCATAGTCTTTAATTGATTTTGTCGCGTTGTCTATTATAGTGGAATATTCTTCCTCGGTTAGCTCTATCAATGTATTGAAGGGTGAAATTAGCCCGCCACCAATTCCTATAACAGTTAATCCATTTAAGCTATGTGATATACCATGTAAGTTTATTACGCGTTCATCACCTGGCTTATAGGCCAATAGTTGGGGAGGGTCACAGTTGCCAGGAACAAATAACACCTTACCCGTCGTGGCATCAACTGCTTGCTTAAGTATTTCTTCTGCTTCCTTTAGTGTACCAAAATGGGTTATATCACCTGATATGAATACATGGTCTGCTTCTTCTTTCTGGAGCACTTCATTTAGTAATCTTTTTCTTCCATGGATATCGCTTATTACTAATATTAACATAGTCTTCACCTAAATTCTCTGTAGTCTTATACCTAATGCTTTGAGTGTAAGTTCTATGTGGTCACGTAGGTATGTAGGTTCTGTGGTTAAGGGGGGTCTAACATAAGGTTTAAATTTATCGTCAATTATATTTAATGTTAGCTTTACTATACCGGGCATGCTTTTTGCATAATTGTACAAGCCTCTAAGTAGTGTTAGTTTATAGGTTAGGTAACTAGGATTAGCTGGTGTTTGGGTAAATACTTCTGGTGCTATAGTAATGGCTGGAGCAATTACTCCAAAACATTTTGGCATAAGATATTGTAGAAGTAAGCCTTCATCACCATAGCATATTATTTTGAAATCTCTTCTTACTTCAATGCTTATTCTTAATAGATTAATAAGTGTCTCCATGGCATTCCTCGTGCAATCGATAACTATGGTATTTATTTCAGGTAACAGCCTAACTGTTTCTCTAATAGCTTCGATTAATTCATGATTCAGCTTACCTAGAATGTGTATGTATATTTTCTTATCTGGTATGTGTTCAAATATAGTTCTTGCTAAAAGTGTAAAGGAGTATGTATTATTTAGTACTACTTCATCTACTTCGATTATATATAGGATGTTGTTTTTGTCAATTCTTTTAATTAAACCCAAAAATTCACGTAACCTATTAAAATTTATGCTTAGATAAATATTATTTGATGTAAGTTTTGATAAGTTATTAACTATAGCCACACATTCATCTAGTTCTAAGGAGAACTGTTCCCCGATTATACTATCACATATCATGAAGTCTACACTAGTTTTTGAGAGTTTAAGTATGCGTTTAACTAATTGTTCTAGTCCCACGTTATCGACTCTGAGGTCTTTGTCGAATAGTGTTGGGAGGGGTACTATGTACTCTATTACTTGATTATCCAATTTCTACCCCTTATTTCATAGTACGTTGACATTTATTTCCAATACTTCTAGTAGGACAATAAAATATAACACGGTTAATATGATTACATCTTCTGGGATGTAATTAGTGTATACTTGTAATAATTTGAAGCTGATAGTTACAACTAAGCCTGGCAAGGAAAACGTAGTTGAGCTTCAAGTTGGAGATGCCATATATTTTCATGATAATGATGTAAGGATAGTTCATACGGGTTATAGAGGTGTACTACTAGTCTACACTAGTTTAGATCCATGGCAGGCTTTCTGGAAGGTAATGTCTAATCCTATCCATGGTGCTTCAAGAATAGTACCGGTTGAGATATGTGTTCAAGCAAATATATCTTTGATAGTTAATAGTTTATTAAAACTCGTAGAGAATAAAAAGGTGCGTGAAGTATCTCTAGAGGTAACTGTTAGGGGTAAACATGTTGATGAAGATGAACTTAAGAACATGTTACGTGACTCGTTATTACAAAAAGAAATCCTCATAAAACATAAGACAAAATACTCAGCTAAGGTAGAAGTTATTGATAATATCGCAATTATAGCCATAATACCCAAGGACATAGATAAAATCTCCAAGAAAATAAGTTTAATACTAAAAAGCATCGGCTTAAATAACATGAAGCAGGAGCGCTATAGAATTGATTAATAGGGCTCCGTCGCGCCGACCTTCAACATCTTTGTTCAGTCTCGGGTTCTGTCTTCATAGCCCCGTATGTATGTTTAGCTATGAAATTCTTATATTTTATCATTGTTCTGCATTTTTATTATTGTATATTCTTATATGGGTTAAACTCTTAACTCCCCCAGCTTAGTATGGGCTAAGGGGGTAAGTAGTAATGAATATGGGTATACTAGGGCTGTCTACTACATTAGGTATTATTGCAGGGGTAGCTGCATTAGTTTATGTAGTAGCCTTAATAATGAGTATATTAAGGATCAAAATACCATCAGATAAAGCAGCAGAAATACACGGCTACATAAAGGATGCAGCAACAACTTATATGAAGAGACAGTATAGCATCATATTAACTATTGCATTCATAGTGGGTATTGTAATAGTAATCTCAGGATATGTCTGGAGCAGTAATGTTCTCATTAATACTGGTATAGCATACATAGTTGGTGCTTTAAGTTCATCATTTGTAGGAATTTTAGGTATGTACATTGCTGTGCTAAGCAACGTTAGGGTACTCAAAATACTCGTTGAAAAAGGGTTACATAGAGCACTAAGAATAGCATTCCGTGGTGGAGCTGTAACCGGGTTCATGGTAGGCGGTATTGGTCTATTAGGAATATCCCTATTATTCATAGCATTTGGAGGACTTAGTATAAGCTACGAAGATGCCGTAAAAGCATTACTGGGCTACGCATTTGGGGCAAGTACAGTAGCTCTATTTGCTAGGGTAGGTGGAGGAATATATACTAAGGCAGCTGATGTAGGAGCAGATTTAGTGGGAAAGGTCGAAGTAGGTATACCCGAAGATGATCCTAGGAATCCAGGAGTAATTGCAGATAACGTGGGAGACAATGTAGGAGATTGTGCAGGTATGAGTGCAGACTTATTTGAATCGTACGTTGAAAGTATTGTTGCTGCTATGGCTATAGGCATGTTGATAAAAGCTGTTATATCACCTACATTAGTAGCATTCCCATTATTGTTCGCTTCGGTAGCATTGCTGACAACGATATTAACTGCTCAATTCGTAGAAATATCACCCATAAGAGAACCATCTAAAACACTCACAACAACATCTCTGATAAGTATTATAGGTGTAGCTATTACAACACTACTAGCAACACTAACACAACTTAGTTACGTAAGTGTGCCTTTAACCAATCTTTGGGGCGCTGGTGTCTTAGGATTAATAGCCGGAGGTATAGTAGGGTTCACATCAGATTACTTTACATCGGGTAGTTATAGACCCGTTAGAACTGTTGCAGCAAATTCCAGGGCTGGACCAGCCTTAACAATACTCAGCGGTCTATCTATGGGCTTCTATAGTACAGTTGCACCTGCTATTGCTATCGCTATTGCAACGTA
>CAYUVB010000002.1:53345-69689 GCA_964448055.1 uncultured Desulfurococcales archaeon
ATGAAGTCCATATCCAAAGGCTACGCCATAGGTTCTGCCGCATTAACAGCACTAGCGCTATTATTCACCTACGCCTCTTTACTTAAAGACTATGCCGATCAAATGGGTATAAGATTCGATATGCAATCACTATTCACACTAACACGTCCAGACGTACTCGCTGGACTATTGGTAGGAGCTGCAGTACCAGCATTCTTTACAGCGCTCGTCATTCAAGCCGTAACGGCTGCAGCATTTGAAATGGTTGAGGAGATACGTAGACAGTTTAGAGAAAAACCAGGAATACTAGAATGGAAAGAGAAGCCTGACTATAACCGTGCAGTAGATATAGTAACAAGATATGCATTAAAACGCCTAATAGCACCTGGAGCCATAGCACTTGTGACGCCAATAATTGTAGGTGTACTATTAGGCCCTATAGCATTAGGAGGTATGCTCATGGGTTCTATAATAACCGGGCTACTACTAGGATTATTCCAAGGTAACGTGGGCAATACATGGGATAACGCCAAGAAATTCATAGAAGAAGGAAACTATGGTGGAAAAGGCTCAGAGGCTCATAAAGCAGCAGTCATAGGTGATACAGTAGGAGATCCACTAAAGGACGCAGCAGGGCCATCATTAAACATATTGATTAAGCTGATGGCTATAGCGTCATCAGTATTCCTAATACTGATATTATCGATTAGATTAGCATTAGGTCTACTGCCAATAGGGTAATCAAGGATAAACGAAATGAAGAGCATAAATATAGACAAATACATATACGTTGACGTTCACTGTCATCTCTATGAATATCCTGAGCCAGAAATTGAAGAGTTAACACGTGAGACATTAATATTTGCTGTATCAGACGACTACACTTCATCCATAAGAACATTAGAGTTATCTAGAAAGTACAAAAACGTTGTCCCAGGTATAGGAATACATCCTTGGGAAATAGGTATAAATGTTCATGAAGATGAAGTTGCCAAGATAGTAGGGTTGATTGAAAAAGAGAAAATAGTCATGATAGGAGAAGTGGGTTTGGATTCGCGATTTAGAAAAGAAACCTTAGAACTACAAGAAAAGATTTTAAGGACCATACTTGAGGCTTCACCGCCAAATATAATATTTAATGTACATGCACTTGGTACTTGGGGTAAAGTCTTTGAATTACTTACAAAATTTAATGTAAAGGTTGCTATATTTCATTGGTATTCTGGTCCTTCAGAATTGTTAAGAGAATTGGAAGCACAAGGGTATTATATATCAGTAAATCCATCCATAGAATTCCAGCGTAAACATAGAGATGTAGTTAGGCAAGCACCATTAGATATAATATTAACTGAAAGCGATGGGCCGTATAGGTATAGAGGTAGAATGTTAAGCCCTAGACTAATACCATTAACTATAAACATATTATCAAGAGTAAAGGAGATAGGTGAAGAGGAGGTAGTTAAGGTTATTCAAAGAAATACAGAAAGGATATTAAAATCAGTAAACTTAATATAACCTATATCTGATAATCATATTCTCTATTCCTGGATGCTTTAGCTCAAGCAAGGTATCCTCAAGCATCAATGTCTTAACATGAAGTACTATACTATTGGTCTTTGGGTCTAATGCTATTAAGTCTACGATGGCCACGTCACCTTTATTTTTAATAGTGCATGTATTGCTACTACACTTTACACTTATAGATGTCTTTCTATTCTTAGTAAACAGTTTATGTATAAGATCTTCATTTAGTGATAAGCGTTGCACCAATGTCCTTATTAGGTGTTCACAAGTGATATCGTTACATGGATTAAGTGTTTGTATTATAATATCCATTATTACTTTCTCTCCTTGTAATACTTCCAATGCTTTAAACATATTCTTATTTTCCACATGTTTTGTCTCAATTAAATTTTCAAGATATCTTTCTAGGTGGATCTTAACTTTAGGATCCTTTATGTTAGCTGTTAGAGAGCTTATAATCAATTTTCCTAAGTTACTATGTGTACTAGATACAATCATACCTGGTACACTATTTTCCACATATCCTTCGACAATTACTATTTTATCAAAGATATTGTTGAGTATTTCATTGAGTTGGGTCTCAGTTATCTGATCTAAGACTTGTATGACTTTATTAAGCCATGCTTTATTTTTCCATGCAATTATATAGTTATTGTGGGAATGTATATTGTAAGTTCCTTTAATAATAAAATAACGTTGTTTAGGTACTAAAGTCTCCCAATGTGTAATGCTAATTGATCCCCATGTAGAGAATCCGAGTGCTTCGGCATTTAATAAGGCTCTTTTAGGGGCAACATCTATTATGTCGGTAATTAGGTTATAGCAATGTTTTGGTGTAAATGCTATTGCGTTAAGGTCTATTAATGTATCATCACATATCTTTTCGTTTATGGTATACTCAATATTGGTTGCATCATTAACCTCAATATAGGGTGGAATTTTATCTATTGGGTTATTATCTATCGATAAATTCATAATATTGAGTCTAGGTTTATATAATGTTACCGTTCTATTAGTTAAAACAGTTTCTTTAACCTTAGGTTTGGTTGATGTGAAGTCTATATGTAATATTATTGTCAGCACCGGGGTTTTCATCACATCATCAGATGACTGTTTTGTCTTCATCCATCTCTCCTCTGAATTCGTAATTTAGTAGTAGGGTTTAAATGAAGATGGAGCGCTCTATCTAAGTAATAACGAGGTGAAGATTATGAGTAGTGCTAGCGAGGATATTGAAAGAGTAATCGACGAATTAAGAACAGAGCTTTCAAGTGGTGTTAAAGCACCTAAAGTATTGGATAAACTTAGTCCTCCAGATGTAATAGATATACTGGAACGATTAAGTCCTGATGAACGTAGACGACTTGCAATTCTCTTGCCAGACAGCATTTTGTCCGAAATATTAAATAAATTACCTCAACAAGTATTATTAGATGTAGTACGCGTCCTAGGTACACAAAGATTAGCTAAAATAGCAGTTGATTTACCTTCGGATGAACTCGCTGATCTCATATTGAAGTTACCTCCTCTTATAAGAAGAGCGTTGCTCAAAGAGCTACCTATTTGGAAGGTTGAGGAAGTAAAACCGCTCCTTCTCTATCCACCTGAATCAGCTGGAGGCATAATGACAACACGTATACCTGTTTTCCACTTAAACCAAAGCGTTGCTGATGCTGTTAAAGAATTTGTTATTAGATCTAAATTTGAGGAGTACGAGACATCTAGATATGTATATGTTGTTGATGATGAAGGCAGGCTTGCAGGTATAATTGATGTTAAGACCTTTCTAACAGCTCCGAGAGATAAGAAACTTAAAGAGATAATGAATAGAGGCTTTATAGCAGTTAATGCTGAAATGGATCAAGAGGAAGTAGTTCGCCTTGTTGTAAGGTATGATTTAGACGAAGTACCTGTCGTTGATAAGACGGGGAGGCTTCTTGGTGCAATAAGTGCTGATGACCTAATGGATGTTATAATCAATGAGGCTACTGAGGATATTATAATGTTCGGTGGCGTGCCTAAGATACGTGAACCATATCTAACAGCACGTGTAATGGAGTTAGTTCGCAAAAGAGCTGTATGGCTTATATTCTTATACCTTACCGAAGCTATTACGATAAGCATACTAAGTTTTTATGAAAGAGTTTTAGCGACTATTATAGCTCTTTCATTCTTCATACCTTTATTAACGGATACTGGTGGAAACGCTGGTTCTCAGTCGGCAACGTTAGTTATAAGGTCATTAGCTACTGGTGAGGTAAGGTTTAGTGATATACCAAGAATTATAGTAAAGGAGACCTTGACGTCTCTTACTCTAGGGCTAATATTATCACCTCTTGCATTCACATTAAGCTACCTAATAGCTCATAACATTATGGTATCCATAGTAGTATCTCTATCCATAGTATTAGTAGTATATGTAGCGAGTATGATAGGTGCTCTATTACCATTAATAGCTGCAAGGATGGGCATAGATCCTGCTGTTATATCAGCACCATTAATTACAACCATGGCCGACTCGATAGGGCTTACATTATACTTTACATTAGCAATAATGTTTCTTGGGCTAAAAATTTAATAAGCAAGCTGAAATACTCGTAAAGTAGTCATTAACGCAGCATGATAAGGTTATAAAGTCTCTTGGGGGGCTATTTTGGGTAAACTAGTAGAAGTATACGGACATGTTCTAAGTATACGTAAACTAGGAAAAATAGGCTTTATAGTCTTAAGGACTTTTGATGGAATAGAACAAGTAACTGTAAAGAAAGAACATGTTAATGAAGAGACATGGAAATTATTTAAGGAGGAAATAGGTTTTGAATACTTCTTAAGAATTAAAGGCGAATTAGTTGAGAGTAGTATAGCTAAGTTGGGAAGAGAAATAATAGCTCATGAAATAGAGGTAGTAGCACCATCCAAACCCTTACCTATTGATCTATCAGATAAAGTGGAGGCTGAATTTCCTACAAGGATAAGGTACCGCTACTTAGATATACGTAGGCCTAAGGTACGTGCCATTCTCAAGGTAAGATCAACTCTGCTTAAGGCAGCACGTGAGTTCTTCTTTAAACAAGGTTTCGTCGAGCTAAACTTCCCTATAATAATTGCGACAGCAACTGAAGGAGGAGCCAACCTCTTTCCTGTGAAATACTTTGATAGACAAGCATATCTAGCGCAAAGTGCTCAATTGTATAAGCAATCGGTGATTCCAGTCTTTGGAAAAGTGTTTACTATAGGACCTAGCTTTCGTGCAGAGAAATCAAGGACACGTAAGCATCTAACAGAGTTCTGGCAAATTGATGTAGAAAAAGCTCTAACTACTCCAGAGGAACTAATGGAAATACAATTCAATTTAGTAAAACATATCTACGAGAGAATACTAGAGGAGAATGAGAAGGAACTTGAACTACTTAAAGTAAAACTAGAAGTACCAGAATACTATCATAAGCTAAGCTATGATGAAGCCTTAGAACTAATTCGTAGAAAGGGGTTTGAAATAAAATGGGGAGAAGACTTTGGAGCTGATGAAGAAAGGGCTCTATGCACTCAGTTTGACCAGCCTTTCTTTGTAACAGAGTTTCCAGAGCAAGTAGTGGCATTCTATTATAAAGTGAAGGATGATGATCCAAGAATGGCTCATAGAATAGATATGTATGGCCCAGGGGAATATGGTGTTGAATGGTCATCAGGTGGATTAAGAGAACATGATCCGAGAAGGCTAAGAGAGAGGATGATAGCTAAAGGATTGAAACCAGAAAGCTTCTCGTGGTATCTAGATATGTTTGAATACGGCTTCCCTTCACATGGAGGCTTCGGTATGGGTGTAGAGAGACTATTACAATCGATACTTAAATTGGAGAGAATACATGAGGCAACGTTGTATCCTAGAACACCAGATATACTTGAACCTTAGCGGATGACTATATGCTAAAAAAGTTTAAGATTAATGAAAGAATAGACCTAAGATTATCGTTATATCCTAGTTTTGCATCAGCTCTTTTCATACAACTAGATAATGAAACATTATTAAAGGATTTAGGCTATGGTAAAGGATTAAAAATAAGAGTTCGTTGTAATGAGGTTGTATGTGAAGGAGTTCTTTGTGATGATGAACTAATAAAAGAATGGATTGGTATATGGTTTAATCCCTACGATTATTTGGATAAAGTAAAGCGGAGTAGAAGATGGATTATAGAGAAATTAATTAATCTATACAATGGAGTTAGAATAATAACAAGTAGTATTGATTGGAAAATTATACTTGCAGCAGTATTTCTATCACGTAGAACTGATTATCATGTTAACGTTGTTAGATGGATTAAAACAATATTCAAAGACACCTATATAGAAAATACTGATACCATAATTGAACGTATTGATGTAGCAGGTAAGAGTTATCAGTTAAAACAATTGAAGTTAAGTATAGATTCTCTCTTTAATGTTAACTTTAATGAGGAGCCATGGATTTTACGTAGAGAATTATTACTTAGAAAATATGTTGGTCCTAAGGTTGTAGATGCATTCTTACTCTTCACTAAGAAGGGTTCGGTATTTACACCTAGCGATATACATTACCAAAGATTCGTGAAGAATTTAAATTTAGTTAATAGGAAGTTAGGGATTCCTATGAAGAACATGTGTTTAAGGTATGGTGCTAATTGTTTTGATTGCCCGTTTAGGGATAACTGTCTTACTGGATGGAGTATATCAGTATTTGGTGAACTAAGTGGATGGGTTCAAACAATAGCGTACATACACGATAAAATGTTTTGTTCAAGAAAGCTATGTATGAAATGTGGACTTAGAGACTTATGTATGCATTAAATCATTTCATCAGGTATTTCGTTTGGTTTATACGCTATCTTGGGTTTGAGTCTGGTTCTTTTTAGCAGTTCTATTACGTGTGGATATAATATTATGTATTCTTTATCTATTGTTTCAGCGAGTTTCTTATCTATGTTAGATAAAATTCTCTTTATGCGTGTTAAACCTTTATCAGGGTTAAAACTTAGCATTACAGCTGCATATACTTCTTCGCCTGGCTCAAGTCCTGCTTCAACAAGGTTTCTTAGAGCTCTTAATTGTACATACCAATATTCTTGTCTAGCTCCGGTTAATTGTGTAAACTCTTCTGGACTTGTACCTTTTATTGAAACTCGTATCTCAATTCCTTGTCCATGATACTTTCCTAGTCTATATGCTAGTTCCTTGTATGTACCAAGTATTATACCATTGGTCTCAAGGATGAAGTGGAACCCGGATTCTGTTGCTAAATTAATTAATTCGAGTAGATGGTTAAAACCTATCGTGGGTTCTCCTCCACTTAATCTTAATTGTCTTATTCTATATTTCCTTGCTAATGATGTGAGTCTTGAGAATACTTGATGAGAATTCAAGTACTCCCCTTTTGCATGTGGGTTCCAGCTAAATTTCCAAGCCCAGCAAAACTTGCATCTAAGGTTGCATCCTATTACATCACCAGTTACTACTCCTCCATACCATCGATCCTTACGGAATCTATAGTATTTTCGATACTCAACGTTGTCTTGTTTCTTTGTTACTAACTTTTCTATCTTATTTGTTAGAAATATGGGGTCGATCACTACTATTTCCTCTATTTCTGTAAGCCTTTGTTCATAAGTTTTAATATCGTTTTTCTACGTGCTTCTATTTGTTTACCGTATTCTTCTAGGGCTTTAGACTTTGCTATGCCTACTATGTCCTCCTTTAATTTGTCAAGTATTTTTGAATCATACCATTTATGGTCTTTTTTAATCATTTTAAGCGTGTCAACAATTACTTTCCCTACATTAGCAGCATCGAGTATAGGATCCTTCTTATTCAATACATCTTCTCCTCCTATGTAGTATGCTAATGCCCATGGGGGGATGATGAAGCCCATACTATTGAGTACAACCATCATATACGCTATTGCCATGATATTTCCACTATCATTGCCTACGGCAATGAATCCTGCAACTTTGCCTTCAACCCAGCTACGTCCTTCAACAAATATCATATTCTCAAAAGCGGTCATACGATCTATTAGGTTTTTGAGATGGCCGCTGGGACCATACCAATATAATGGTGTAGCTATTATTAGGCCATCACTTTTAAGGATTTTTTCTAGTATAATTCTTCCATCATCCTCTATTACGCAGGGATATCTACATGCTAGTTGTTCATCACTTAAGCATCCTATACATGGTTTTATGTCGTAATCATACAAGTGGATTAGTTCGACTTCAGCACCTAATTGTCTTGCTGTATGTAAAGCTATTTCAAGTAGTTTATACGTATTGCCATACTTTCTTGGCGAAGCGTTTACTCCAAGGATTTTAATGTTCCCAGCCAAGGCACTTCCTCCTCCTGATTGTTTCTAATCCGCTTTAAAATTGTAAGTGTAAAAATATTTCTGGATGATGACGCCCCTACCCCTTGGAACCCGGGTCATAGGTCTCCCGGGTTATGAAGAAGTGGTTCTTCGCTGACATTAGGTCATAGTAGTTTTATATAATTCGGGTCTACGTAACTTAAGTACTGGTAGCTTTCTTCTCACTTCATATATGTAGTCAACATCTATAGTGTATTCCTTATATGTTTCATTGATGCCTAGATCTATTAATACTGTTCCCAAAGGGTCTATAATCATACTTCTACCAGTAAAGTATTTACCTGTCTGATTAGCTATAACCATGTATACCGTGTTTTCATGTGCGCGTGCTTGAGCTAAGAATCTTAATGTTTCTTCTTTTAATGGACCTTTGTACCACGCTGATGGACTTACTATAATCTCTGCACCATTTAGCGAGTACACTCTATACAATTCAGGAAATCTTATATCGAAACATACACTAAAGGCTATGCGTACTTTATTAACATCGATTACTTTTGATGGCTTGGGCCCTGGCATCATATAATTGGATTCTTTATAACCGTATGCGTCAAATAGATGGGTCTTTCTATATACTATCTCAGCTTCTCCATTAGATCTAATAAGAACTACTGTGTTATAAACCCTAGGTGGTTTATTTGTCTTCTCAAAGAATGTTGCAATAATATTTGTAGAGTACTCTTTGGCTATAGCGGCTAATTTATTGATAAATGCGTCATTAATGTCTTCAGCTATCTCATATAGATCATGGGGTTCTAATCCTTCTATAGGAGTCATTAAGTACTCAGGCAATACTATTATATCTGCTTCAATATTTCTACTAGATTTCATTAGTTTCTTTACTTTCTCTATATTTTCATACTTATTGTTTACAGCTTCTAATTGAACTAGACCTATGGTTATGGTTCTTGTCATGTAGATAACCCTTAAAACTAGTAGTAGTTGTTTTGCTATATTGTTTACGGTGAAGACACGGTTAGGGCCAAGGGTTTCCATAATGCTTGTCTATGCTGATGCGCATACACATACTAATCCTGTACGTGGTATGGGTATGAAAATTGTTGCAGAGAAATTCAGGGCTAAAAATGGATGGTTTATGGCTATAGTAGGTTTGGCCCCTTGGAGTTATGGTTTAACCCCTAATGTGGAAGGATATACTAAGAGCTTTGAATTGGTTTTACGGGAGTGCGATATTGCTAGACAGAAAGGATTGAAGGTAGCTTGTATCCTGGGAGTACATCCAGCAGATATAGATAAGCTAGTATATAAGTATGGACTTAAGCTCGAAGACGCGTTAAATCTAGTATATAAAGTCATTGATATAGTTATAGACATGTGTAAGCAAGGTAGAATAGACGGTATAGGTGAGATAGGGAGACCACATTATAGGATTGATCCGGTATTTGTTGCTGCAGCTGAACTAGTTATGTTAAGGGTTATGGAGGCTGTCAAAGATTATGAATGTGTGCTCCATCTTCATCTCGAGCAAGGTGGTGTGATTACAGTAGAGTCTATTGAGAAATTAGCTAAACTTGTAAGGCTTAGAATGGATAAGGTAATTTTCCATCATTCACGTCCAGGATTATTAGATTACGTATTAACCAGAGGATATAATGCTACTATTCCAGGAATAGAGGCTGTTCTCCGTATAGTGTTTAGTAAACATAAGCCTGCGTACATGGTTGAAAGCGATCATATAGATGATCCTCATAGACCAGGTGTTGTAGTTTATCCATGGCAATTAATTGAGAATCAAATTAAGTTGCTTAAGGAAGGATTAATTGATGAAGAGTACTTATATAAAGTTAATGTAGACAATGTAGTGAGAACTTATGGCATTGAGCCCCCATAGCTACTTAGTTGGTGTTTTAGCTCTTCAACCAGTTTATTAAGTTCATTTAATAGTGCTTCTACTTTATACTTATAGAAATATATCTTGAATAGTAGTTTAATGGTTCTATAGTCACGTACATGTTTTGGTATGATGTTCTTTTCTTTCATTTCACGGAGTTTACGTGTTAAATCCTTTATACTTAAGTTCAGCTTTTTTGCAGCCTCAATTATATTATTTGTTTCAGCTATGGTTTTTGCTATATCGATGTATTCTGGAGGCATTTTTATTTCAGAGAATACTAAATCTAACAAATGTTCAAGTGAGCGTGTAATAGCGGTACCTATAATTACATCCAGTTCCTCTGTTTCAATAGTTATGTATTCAGAAAATGGTATTAGATTTACATTTAATTTCTGCGCCAGTTTTTCTGCCGCTTCATCCGCGTATCCTCTGGCTATTATTAATGGTTTAGCGTTAATTAATTGAGAGTTAACGTAAATCTGCCTAATAGATGTAATATCTGCTCTTCCAGCCTTAACTTCAATAGCGTATAGTTCTCCTTCTTTTTCAGCAAGGAAGTCTATTTCTCCTATCTCTATACCTTCTTCGATTATTTTGTAATGGGATGCTACGACGTTGTATCCTAGTTTGGCTAATATGCCTATGGCAATATTTTCGCTGCTACGCCATTTCTGCTTGGGGGATAAAGTCATTTGGTTACACCACTATACTGAGCTGTATACCTTAGTTTGAAGCGAAAAATATTAACGGTATGTGCGTACTTGAGTATTGTATGTGGGGTAGATATTAAGGTGGTTTTAGCAAGGGCTTTGAGTTTGGCTATCTTAGCCCTTAGTATGATGTCGTTAGGTCTAATCAGTAATAGTGCAACGGCTATCCATATACTCTCATATTACTTATACTATGATGACGTAAAGATAGCTTATGTGGAAGTATTACGTGGTGATAATGTTCAAGTAAACGTTGTTCCATTAATACAAGAATTGTCCCCCTGGCTTATTAACTCAATACGTAAACTTGTAATAATGCCGTCCGAATATAGATTTACAGTTGACTCCGTGGAAGAGTTAACCAGTATTATAGGACCCAACATTGAAATTACCGAGAAGAACGCTAATGAGATTATTGTGAAGTATAGAGTTGGAAATGTTAATCGACTATCCATCTATGTTAACGGTATATTGACTTACGAGGAAAACAGAGTTGGTAATCATGTTCTTGTTCTAAAGTTTATAGCAACAATAGATAGTGGTATGCAAAATCTAGCACTATTTGAAACGGTTCCACTAGCGCTATTAATTCTTATTCTAGCTACTTATGCTTATTTCAAGCGAGAGGAGCTAAGAATCCTTTAGACGTATGTAACGAATATTCTAGAAGCCATTATATTATAGGTAATTCTACATATCTTAAAGGTTGAGGTATAGCTGGTATACCTAGTCTTCTTCTTACCTCTCTAGCAAATACTTCGCCAGCACCCTGTCTATAATTGTCTACTATCAATAATTTGGGTCTAGCTTCATCAACATAATATAATAGTTGTTCAAAATCGGCATGATCGCTAAGAGCTACTATCCATGTATTATTGCGGATTCTTTTATATGGTTCATTGAATTCCCATCCTGTTAGTATTATTCTATTGATATTTGTATTTCCTCTTATATCATTGTTTATCTTAACGCTGTTATAATTATTAGTATGGGTAAACAATACGTACCAATTACTTTTTGCTATATCTTTTGCCTCAAGGCTAATAGTGCTATATACTTTACCAAACCAGTAACCATGTTTCTCTAATGCTTTAGTAACTCTGTATACAGCTGGTGTAGCTATGAATGGAGCATCTATGCCATGAGACCGAAGTATCATCATTGCTTCTTGTACTTTGCCGTGGAATCCGTGTACGTATACAGGTCCTTTAACAAGTAAGTCTTTCACTAGGTCAGCAAAGAGGCTATCAACTTCATCTCTGAAAGGTCTTGTCCATTCAGGTTTTCCATACGTAGCTTCTATTACAAGGACATCTAGATCATATAATATTGGGGTTCCCTTGCCAGGGTTCTTAAAATCTCCTGTGTAACCTACTCTTACATCCGATGTTTCTACGAGTACTTGAGAAGCCCCTGGTATATGTTCAGCCTTACATAGTATTAATGCTTCGTTATCACTTAAACGGATCTTCTCATTATAATTTATCTGAATGTACTTCTCAAGGTATCTTCTTTTAATTAAACCTAAGGCTTTCATTATGTCATATGTTATTGGTGTTGATATTATGTACTTAGCTTTCTGAAGACTTTTATTTAACCCTTGTAAATGATCGCTATGAGCGTGTGTAATTATTCTATACTCTCTTGTATCGTCATGTCCATCTACAACTATACTTTGTCCTAAAAGTATTCCTCCTTCACTATTGATGCCAGCATATTTTAATAATTCCTTAACACTGTAGCTCATGTATATTTACCTTGTTCATTTACAGATATAGAATCTAATACTTTATTTATGCTTAGGTTTTAGCTATGTTCATTTAGTGTTAATTGTATAGTGTTGAAGGACTTTCTACTCTTTAAACGGTACTACTTCTGATAGCATTTTCCTGTTTTCGCTAAAATAACATTCTTTATATGTTTTATTCCATTTATTACCTTAATCTTTAGATCATTGAACCCTCTAATATCATACACGTTGTAAAACAATACATAGATCATAATGCTAGTGTAAGAGGAGATTAATATAACACCTATAATGTTGAGATTATCGTATATGAACTGAATAACTGGTTTAATCATGTATCCTATTGTTAATGCAAGCTGTAACAGTATTCTACCATATCCTTGGAATGATTTTTCAACAAGTGTTCGTGCATCATAGTATTTCATTTCCTCCTCTATGTATACTGGTTTATTTAGAACAGCAGCTGTATAGAAGCATATGCCTGGCCATGACATAGCAATTATTGATGCTATTATTAGTAATTTTAGTCCTCGCTCATCTCTATTCTTTAGTAATACATATATTGCATACGGATATGTCCATAGAAGATAATTCGGGTTCACGACTTTATTAAATACTGTAAATATTAGTAGAATTGCCAATATAGACTTAAATAATGAGTCTTTATCTCTTGGTTTTATTTTTAGTGTTAAAAGTATTAGGATATATATTAATGAAAACACATACGGCCATATATTTATTACAGTATTTGTTACTTGAGGGTCTCTTCCAGATAGCAGTACTGGTATGTTGAATACAGATAAATATTGTGGGGGTCTATCTCCGTGGAAGCCTAAAGCATTATTAATAAAGCTTACAGGATCAACTAACATGAATGGTAACGAGATAATTAAGATTGTTAGTGCAAATGATAATAGGAATTTTGTGAACTTACTTCTATCCCTTAAGTACATATATACTATGGGTAATAGTATTATTGGTACTTGTTTTATGGCTGATCCTATACCCCATGATATGCCAGCATAGAGTAATTTATCCTCAAGTAACAAGTATGTTCCTAATAGTAGGAAGAATACCATTATTGGATCGAATTGATATGTTGCTACAGCTAGTATTAGTGGTATATTGTAAAACCACCATTTTATTATTTCATAGTTTCGCTCTTTCTTGTAGAGTAAGTAAGCTGTTAGATAAACCATAAGTACTAATGGTAATTTGGAGAATATTCTTATTAATGTTAACTTAATGTATTCAGTATACTCTGGTGTTAATGAAGAAATAGTATTATTTAATATTATATTTGTTGTTTTCTCCCCCAAACTATAGAACGCTATAAATGTTAAAGGAGCTAATGGTAGGTATACTACTCGATATGATTGATTATACCTATACATAGTATACAAGTTAAGTAGTCCAAGCTCATTATATATCTTAACCCAATTGAGAAATATACTTATATCATAATAATTCCATACTAACGCAGCAGCTACTATCAGTATTATCGTTGATATAATTATGTCACGTAACGTTTTTCTCAATTATAAACACCAGATTTAGGATGAAATGGGCGTCAGTTCGGCTCTTCCCTCGGCATCCATACCTGCCGTCGCGGGTGTTCTTCATCCGCCGTATCTCTTATTAAAATCACGGTGTTTATTAGTCCTTTCCCTAAAGTTTTTATTAGGGATGATGATCTGGGGGCTCCAAGGATAGATGACAGATAGTCCCATCTCTGACCAGAGCTTAGTTTTTTTATCTAGATAACTTAATGATTCACTGGTGGCTGTTAATTGGTAGTAGATTTTTCTGAACTAGAGTCCAAGATTCCCAAGGAGGTTCTAGACGTAATAGAATTGACCTATAAACATAATCGTTGGCGTCGTTATGAAACTATAAACTTAATAGCAAGCGAAAACGTTATGAGCCCATTAGCTGAAATGATGTATATTAATGATATGATGCACAGATACGCTGAAGGTAAACCTAAGAAACGATACTATCAGGGACTAGTATATGTAGATGAGATAGAATTAAAATTAATGGAGGTTATGTCGAAGTTATTCGAAGTCTCATATGTCGAACCACGAGCTATTAGTGGTACAATTGCTAATGCCACAGTCTTTAAAGTTCTAGGCGAGTATGGTGCAAAGGCTCTTATTGCTCCTGTTCAAGCAGGCTCACATGTAAGTCATACGAGATATGGCGTTCTCGGTGCACTAGGTATTGAACATATAGAGTTACCATATGATGCTGAGGAAATGAATGTAGATGTAGATAAAGCCATAAAGATGATCGAGGAAGTTAAACCAAGATTCGTCGTTCTAGGCGGGAGTGTATACTTGTTCCCACATCCAGTGAAGGAGCTTGCTGATGCAGCTCATAGTATTGGTGCCAAGCTGGTTTACGATGCAGCTCATGTTCTTGGACTGATTGCTGGAAAACGTTGGCGTCATCCGATAAAGCATGGAGCAGACATAGTTACTGCATCAACGCATAAAACATTTCCTGGTCCTCAAGGAGGTGTTATATTAACGAACACTGAAGAACTGTATAAATCTGTGTCTAAGGTAGTATTCCCGGTCTTTGTAAGTAATCATCATTTACATAGATTGCCTGCAACATTGATTACAGCTTATGAGATGATATATTTTGGTGAAAGTTATGCGGATCAAATAATACGTAACGCTAAGGCTTTTGCCGAAGCATTAGCTAGTGAAGGATTTAAGGTTCTAGGAGAACATAAAGGATACACTATGAGTCACCAAGTAGTATTAGATGTATCTGATTTAGGCGGTGGTGCTAAGGTTGCTATAACTTTGGAAAAAGCTAACATAATAGTAAATAAGAACTTGATTCCTAAAGATCCTCCAACGGCTATTAAGAATCCAAGCGGTATAAGGATAGGAGTTCAAGAAATGACTAGATGGGGTATGAAAGAAGACGACTTTAGAGAACTTGCAAGGATTATGAGAATGTTATTAATAGACAAAAAAGATGTGGAAGAAATGAGGAGAAAAGCCATAGAGTTCCGTAAACAATTTAATAAGATACACTATACATTTGAGTTACCGCTTGACGCGATTAAAGTTACAGAAAAACTACCATTGCTATGGTAGATCTTTAACTTAATTCATAAATAATATGTTTATTCAATTCAAGATTAATAATTTGATAGAATGCGAGGAGCAAGTCCCACAGCTTCATCCTGCCCACTTCGGGGCTGTCGGCTGGGCGGCGCGCAAGATATTTCTTGTAGATAGATAAATATAAGGTTTAGTGGTAGACATGAGTTCTCCGAAAGCTTGGATTCTAAGCATTGGTAATGAGGTAGTAACTGGGCAGATAGTAAATACTAATGGTTCATGGTTGGCACGTAGACTTTTCATGCTTGGTTTTCAAGTTAAGAGAATAATAGCTTTGCCAGATGACGAAGAAGAAGTCGTTGACACGTTTAAAGATGCTATAAGAAGAAACATAGATGTAGTAATATCAACTGGAGGATTAGGACCTACATATGACGATAGAACTAGTGAGTTCTTAGCAAAAGCTCTAGGTGAAGAACTCATAATTAATGCTGAAGCACTTAAAATGATAGAAGAAAAATACAAAATGAAAGGATTAAAGTTAACGGAGCATAGAATAAAGATGGCTAAAATGCCTAAATCAGCTAAACCTCTACCTAACCCAGTGGGTATTGCCCCAGGAATACTCGTTAGCAAAAATAATACGATTATAATAGCATTGCCGGGCGTTCCCAAGGAGATGCAAGCTGTTTTTGATGAAACAGTTGAAGAGATTTTGCGTTCAAAAGCTCCAAGAACATTTAAGGCCGAGAAATGGATTCATGTTGAAGACATACCAGAGTCATCACTAGCTCCAATAATAGAGAAAATACTTAAAAAATATCCTAAAGTATACATAAAGTCTCATCCAAAGGGTAAGGAGTTAGAAAAACCCATAATAGATTTATATATATTATCAATGAGTGTTGTTGAGGAAGAAGCTAGGAAAGTAGCTGAAGAAGTATGTAGAGAGTTAATAGAAGAACTTATAAGGAGTGGGGCTAAGGTAAAACATGAAAATTAACATGGTTAAAGTAGGTTAGGAGTAATGGTTAATAAAGAAGAATTGAAAT
>CAYUVB010000002.1:69789-90525 GCA_964448055.1 uncultured Desulfurococcales archaeon
TTATTATTAAGAAATAATCGGAGAAGAATATATAACGTCTCAGTAAATGTCAGAGTAAATGAAGGAAAAGAAAAGGTCATGCATAAATCTAAATCATATAGAAATCTCAAGCGGCTAGTTAAGGTAATAATTGACGTAGACCATATAGACCCCAGTACCTTATACAGAGTACTAAAGAAACTTTGTAATATAGGTTACAAGTTCATATTAGAGGATAAAACATTAAATAAAATGTCTAACAGTGGAATAATAGATAAGTTATCAATAGAAAAATGTGTCATAAATAAATATGTTAAAGAGAATATACAAGAAATACCATATGCTAAGCTAAGCGAATTACTGAACATATATTCCATAATAGAGGAAAATGAACGTAAGCAAACAGATACAAACTATGTGAGAGGAAGTAATGAGTTCATCAATACCGTAAAAAGATTTATGAATTTAGATGACGAACTTTATTATAGGCTAAAGAAAGGATTACATGAACAAGAAATGAAAAATCTACCTAGGGAATATAAAATATTAATAGAGGAGTTAAGAAAGGAGGGAATAGTGTACAAGGACAGAAACGGCGTGTATAAAATAGTAGAATAAAAGTACTTATCTTTGTAAACGTTATAGGCCAAGTAACCTTTTAATGAAAGACTTCTTCTTTTTCTTACTACTAGTATTAATAATATCTGTTTCTGATGAGAACATTAATCTACTTACAACTTCGGGTCCAGCATTTTTGTATTTTTCAGCTGCATGTACCAATATACGTAGTTCATCTATCGTGGCATAATCTATGGGTAAACCTTTTCTATTATTTTGTTCCCAACGTCCATATACTAAGTCTAGTATATGAGCCACGTTAGGATCGCTGTAAAATGCTATCTTAGCCCAGTTATTGGTACTATCATCTATCAACATAGTGATTCTTCTTTTTAATTCCTCAGCATTTTTTCCTATCAAGGGGTCGGGCATATTCATGAACCTTTGTTCTTCTAAGCTATACGTATGTGTTAGAGAACTTAAAAGACTTTAGTAAGGAATAACAAGAATATAATCAGAGCTTGGAAGTGGAAGGTATAGTTAAGCTATGTCCAAGGGAAAAGAGAGTCTATATGAAAGGGTACTCAAATACCTAATTGAGAATCCTGGTGCTACACCTAGGGAGATAGCTGATAATATAGGAGCCAGTATCTCAACTGTAAGAAAAATACTATATAAGTTAAGGGATAGAGGTTTGGTAAGAAGGGGTGAAACAGGATACATAGCAACTAAAGTGAATATCAAAAATACCAGACGAGCAGAGAATTTTGCTACAAGAGCAATAGAGGAGATACAATATGGTACTAGAACGCATATACAGAAGAAGCAAGATACTACTGAACATATAGGTACAACGGATTATAAGTGGTTGTATGAGATAATCTCGAAAATTACAAAGATGCTTAGTGAGTTATCAGCTAAAGTTAATACCTTAGAGAAAGAGGTAGAGGAATTAAGGAAAATACTTAGAAAACAAGAGATCTCTGATAAACAAGTTAGAGTAAAGGATAAACTATCATTAATAATTAGAAATAGAAAGATAATGCCAATAAATGAGATATTAGACTATTTATCTAAACCTTTAGAGGAATATGTTAATAATGGAATAATAATAGTATTAGGAAATCATGTAATTGACAAAGAATTCTACGAGAATTTTAAGTCGAAATTCCCCTTAAGAATAGATTCAATAAAGGAATTAACGAATGAGGAAAAAATTTTGTTAAAACTACTGATAGAGGAAGGATTAATATACTTGCACGCAGGTCGTGAGTATAGATTGACGGAATAGCAAAACACCTACTATGAAGATGATGAGTCTTCTCTTCAATGAGGTGAACAATGATTAAAGCCGGCCTGGCTGATACTCCTCTAAAATTAGAATTATACACTAACACTGAGTTAAGAAGATTAACATCCCGTGTTAAAGCATTGATAATTCCTCTCGGAAGTATAGAACAACACTCATCTCATCTACCTATAGGAACGGATTACATTATCGCTTATGAGCTAGCTATTAGAGCAGCAAGAAAGTTGCTAAAGGAAGGTATACTAACGTTAGTTGCACCACCTATACCTTACGGTGTAAGCATTGAATGGTTAGGTCAAGGGAACTATACTATATCCTTAACTCCTCAAACATATGCATTGATATTAAAGGAAATAGTAAGAAACATAGTGAGTTTAGGATTTAAGAACATAATACTATTGAACGCTCACGGTGGAAACAGATACATCTTAGAAGTAATAGCACAAGAATTAGCATTGAGTAGTAATGCTAAAATAATCGTTGTACATTGGTGGGAAATAATATCAACAGAATTAGCTAAGTATACCAGTCAAGGAAAACTACTTCATGCAGGTGAAGTTGAAACAAGTTTAGCACTAGCATTAGGAATACGTGTAATTGATACTAACAAGTATGAATACATAGATATGAATAGAATGCCCTGGGAAGGCAAAGGGTATAGCATATACACCAAAGAAAACATGAACATAGTTGGAAAGGCCATCGGGAACCCGGTCAGAGCCTCAAAAGAAAAAGGAGAACTACTGCTGAATGCGATAATCAACAAGCTAATTGAAATAATCCGTAAGTTATAGATAAAAATATTCTGACAGGTCAGTGCGCGAAACCTTCAGCATATAGTTCACAGTTATTAAAGAGCCCAGCTCATCATCCCAGTATAGTTAAGGATCTAGATCCTCGACTATTATTGCTTTTCTCTCACATATGGGTATACAGCCATAACACAATATGCATTTATTCTCTCTTACCGGTACGGCAATACCATCAATTAATTCAAAAACGGATGCTGGACAAAGCTCAACACATAGTTTACAACCGTTACAGCGTTCTCTAATGACAACTACGTGAGGCTTCATAAATAACCAACCTGACAACTAACTACTTATCCCCTCTAATCTACGTGTGTTTACAGTATTAGAGGCTAAGGTAGTATATGCTTTGCGAACAAGAAGAACAGTAATAATTAAAGCTGACATGCATATACATAGCAATGTAAGTGATGGTAGTGCAAGTCCTAAGGAAATAGTACAGGAAGCATATTATAAGGGACTAAATTTAATATCAATAACAGATCATGATACATTCTTAGGTTCCATGATTGCACAGAAATATGGTAAGGATTATGATATAATAATAGTGCCAGGAGCTGAGATAGCAACTGATAATGGAGATGTATTAGTATACTGTATTAAACCATTAAGCATTATTCCGAGAACACTCGAATTACTAATAAGAGTAGCTAAAGAGAATAATTGTATCCTAGTACCGGCACATCCATTTGATGAAAATAGAAATAGTATAGGTGACCTCATTTTTGAGTATCAGTGGGATGCTATAGAGGTTTATAATTTAAACTCGTCTCGCAAAGCTAATGAGAAAGCTAGAAGAGCAGCTCAAATCTTAGGGGTTTTAGGTATAGGCAATAGTGATGCACATAGATTAGAGGATATGGGTAAAGTGTACAGCGAATTAAGATTATTAACTAATGAATATAATATACTGTCACTAAATCCCTACCTAATAATCAATTGTATCAGAGAGGAATCTATTCAAATAAAAATAATTAAAACTTAGGCAACATTACACCACGTTGCCCTTGATACTTTCCTCTATACGGTCTCTCCACAGGACTTGTAGTTTTTGCAAAGACAAGATGTAAGAATCTTTCTCCTTTATATAATTTGACGGGAAATTGTCCACCTACGAGCTCTATGGTTAAGGTACCTTCAAAACCTGCATCAACTATTGTAGGAGGAGCATAGATTCCTAATCTTGCGTAGGTACTTCTAAGATTTACGAATGCCATGATATCATCTGGTAGTTTTATGTATTCTAGTGTAGTAAGTAGTACGTGTTCATGTGGATGTATTATAAACGAATCTCCACGCTCGATAACATAATACTTAGAGTAATCGCTTGGCGGATTTTTGGTATCAAAAGGTTTGCCTGGATTACGCATACGTGCTATTTCTCCTCCTAGCCTAAGATCTAGGCCGTTCTCTCTGATAATACTTTCATCGAATGGATCAACAACTATTAATCCCTTCTTTATGTAATACCTTAAATCTCTATCGCCTAATATCATAGTATACCACCTACCGTAAATGTAAAATAATTAGAGACGTTAGTAAACTGTTATCTCCATGATGTGTTAGTCCTTACATTGTGTTAAGATAACATCCTTAATATTTCTAACAAGTTCTTTAATATATTCATCGCTTAAATTTTCCTTAACCAAGATCCTAAGATTAACTGTTTCTTTTCTATTTTCATCATCCACCATTACTCCTACAATCTCTACCCATTCTATGCGTTTATCTACTTGGTGAAAGCCATTAATTTTATGGTATATCAGATACACTTTATCATTAATACTAATCTTATAATTAATAGGATAATTCCATGAAGTACAATAAATGTCGGATGATATAAGTGTTTTATTGTTTAACCTAATAACTATAATACGTTCGTGTTTATTAAACCAAATTTCACTAATGCTAATGTTTTTATGTTCTCCCATGATTTTCCCATCGGAATAAATCGTTTACATTCCACTTAAACATATTGAAAGTATAGGTAATGCTTGGATTTTGACTAACTCCATTTATATTACAAGCTTTAGTTCACTACCACAGTAAGGGCATCGGCCTTTTAACCTCTTATAATCAGCCTCGCAAAAGTATGCATCATGGCTTTTAGCGCACTTAGGACAATGGTATACCATGTCTTTACCTATGAACATCGTTCTTGCACAAATACGGCACTTTACTCTAACCCATCCAGTATGTCCCATGGCATTTACTCCTTTAAATAATCCCGTACTCATTATGACCAGCCGTCCGCAACTGTGTAAGAAAACCTAATAAGCATTACTGTTACGAGTCTTAATAAAGAAGTTGTAACTACCCTACTGAGATAGGGTTGTGGTGTAGTACTTATGGAACAAATGTTTATGAAAGCAAGGGAGGTTATGGATCCCAAGTTTATTGGAAAAGAGGTAATGCTTAGAGGATGGGTTCATAGAAAAAGACATCTAGGTTCTAAAATATTCCTTGTACTGCGGGATAGCAGTGGTATAATACAATGCTTGATATCGGAAGACAAAGTTGATAAAGAAACATGGGAGCAAGCAGAAAAGATAACTCGTGAAAGTAGTTTCATAGTAAGAGGTATTGTGCGAAAAGATGAACGTGCACCTGGTGGTTATGAAATTGAAGTGAAATGGCTGAAGATAGTAGGCTTATCTGACGTTTTCCCTATAAGAGGTGGTGAAGGAGTAGACTATCTACTAGATAATAGACATTTATGGATAAGAAGTACACGTCTTACAGCAATAATGAAGATAAAACATAGTGTACTTAAGGCAGCACGTGAGTATCTGTTAAGCAATGGATGGTGGGAGGTAACACCACCAATAATAACTTCATCAGCCGTAGAAGGAGGTGCAACATTATTTGAGCTAAAATATTTTGATAAGAAGGCATACCTCAGCCAGAGTGCTCAATTATATTTAGAAGTATTAATATTTAGTTTAGAAAAAGTGTGGAGTTTAACTCCAAGTTTCAGAGCAGAAAAATCACGTACAAGAAGACACCTTGCAGAATACTGGCACTTAGAATTAGAAGCTGCATGGTATCATATGAATGATATGATGAAAGTAGCAGAGGAGTTAGTAGCCTACATAGTGGAGAATGTACTAAGAGAACGCAAAGAGGAACTACAGTTATTAAAAAGAGATACAAAAATATTAGAGAAATCCATAGAAACACCTTACCCAAGAATAACATATGACAAAGCAATCGAGATACTTCAAAGTAAGGGATTCAATATAAAGTGGGGAGACGACCTAGGAGCTGATGAGGAACGGGCATTAACAGAGGAATTTGAGCAACCATTCTTCATAACACATTTCCCAAAGCAGATAAAAGCATTCTATATGAAACTTGATCCCAATAGACCTGACGTAGTGTTAGGTTTTGACATGTTAGCTCCTGAAGGCTATGGCGAAATAATAGGTGGAAGTGAAAGAGAAGATGATTATGAAAAACTATTAAAGAGAATAATTGAGTTTGGATTAAATCCTGATGATTATAAATGGTATCTTGACCTAAGGAGATATGGCAGTGTACCACATTCAGGTTTTGGTCTTGGAATAGAAAGATTGGTAATGTGGATAGCTGGTATAGACCATATAAGGGACGCAATACCTTTCCCAAGGTTTCGTGAACGAGTATACCCATAAAGAGTCAATAAAGTAAAGTCTTTATTTCCAATTATAATTTTAGTCATAAGTCAGGTGTAGAAAGCTGATAGCATCAATAGCTTTAACTGTGGCTACAGCTTTACTAATAGCAGTGCTACCATCATTAGAATTATTGTTTCACTCATTACTATACTTTAAGGGTTTGAAATCAACTAATTCAAGGTCAATTACTGACTCTTTAAACAATAAGCCTCTGGTTTCAATAATAATACCTGTAAAAAACGAGCCATTCGAATTATTTGAACGTGCACTTAAATCTATAGCTAGTATGACTTGGCCCAAAGAAAAGTTAGAAGTAATCATAATCTCCGATGACGACAAAGATAGATCATTGAAGTTAAGGAATTACGTAAATAGTCTTGCATCAAAATTAAACCTAAACATTATATTTTATCATAGAGACCAACCTAGAGGTGGAAGAACAGGCGCTCTAAATGATGGATTAAGGCTAGCTCATGGAAAATATATTATAACGTATGACATTGACAACGTAATAGAGTCTAATGCTTTGGAAGAAGCAATTAAATTACTAGAGCAAGATTCAGATAAAGTTGCTGTTGTATTAAGATGGAAACCTTTAAACATGGATACCAGAGTATCGGAGATGCAGGCATATGCTTTAGATTATTTAATGGATTCATTATATAGAGGATTTCAAGGGCTAGGTTTACCAGTATTTCCCCTAGGTTCCGGTACAGTATATAGAAAAGATAAATTGTTAGAACTTAATGGCTGGGATGAGGCTAGAATACAAGATGATATGGAGATAGGCATTAGAATGTTTAGTAAAGGCTATAGAACAGGATTCATAGATAATGCAGGAATTAGAGTTGAATTACCACCTACAATAAAAGCTTTAAGAGTACAACAGTGTAGGTGGTCTTATGGTGCTATGGATGCATTATTATCTAGGTTAAGATACTTATTAATGTCTAAGAATCTTTCATTTAAAGCTAAGTTCTTATCAATAGTATTTCTTTTACAATATACACCTGTTGTTGCAGTAACTTTTGGTATAATATTGTTGACTCTGTCAATAATCTTTAATTTACTAATAGAGGAGGTATTATTTACACTATCAGTATTATCAGTGATTTTTGCTTCCTTATACATTTATAGCTTCATTCATGCGCATAGGCTTAGAGGTAGAAGTACATGGAGTAGTCTAGTTATGTTAGGTAGATCCGGTGCGGCTGTAACTTTTCTTGCTCCGTGGATAACATGGTACACTATAAGAGCTATTTTGAGAATACCGTATCGCTATGTCATAACACCTAAAGGTAAGAAGGCATATGATGTTGGAGTAAGTAAACGTATAAGCTCTGGACATATTGTAGGTTTCACTGTAGCAATACTTCTCATATTCTTCGCGTTATTAGCATTGGTTAAGGGTTACTATTTTGCAGTTACTCCATACATACTATTCCTTTTAGCCATAACTTATGTGCTCTACAGATGGTGGAACGAGTTATGATTCAGAAAACAAATTACATGTTACATGACATCAAATGAAATATTATCAAGCTCTTCTACACCATATCTGCCTTTACCGTATTTTATCTCGACCTCTTGTATACGTATTGTACCTTTAATATCTTCAAGCCCGCTATGTAGAACTTTTTTCGACTCCTCATCTAGGTAGTAGAGAATAACTTTGGGGATTTCAGCACTAAGAGGCATTCTTAGGTCATGCTTTACTCTCCTCATTGCTGCTATTACTTTTATGATTTTTTCACCTATTGATGCCTTTTCAGCATCATACTCTGGAGGTTTAGGCCAAGGAGCTATCGTTATACTCTTCCACGGCTTCCCTCCTAAAATCCCATAGTATATTTCCTCTGCTATATGTGGTATGAATACAGAAGCCATTATAAGGACGTCTCTAAGAATCCCGTATAGAACATAGGCAGTTTTCTTCTTCTCCTCTTCTATATTCATTCTATACTTTATCGCCTCAAGATAGTGGTCGGCTAGTTTATGCCACACGAAATCAACTATTTTTGTTACCGCCTCTTGGTAATCATATTCTTCTAATGCATTAGTAACAGTGTTTATTGTATCTGATAGCTCTTTAAGTATCCAGTGGTCTATAGCTCTAAGTTCCTTATGGTTTACGTTTAGATCCTCAACATTGAATTCATGAATGTATAAGTAGGCTAATCTACCTATATTCCATAGTTTTATTAGAAATCTCCTTGCGAATTCTAGACCTTCCCAACTAAATCTTAGGTCACTTCCAGGTTTAACTGCAATGGCAACCCATAATCTAAAGGCGTCAGCACCATATTTATCTAGTACTTCAAGAAGACTTACATAATTACCATAGCTTTTATGCATCATTCTTCCATCAGTACCACGCATCATTCCATTTATTAGTGCTGTTTTGAATTGTGGTTTACCGAATAGTATTAGCCCTCTAACAATTAGATAATAATCCCATGTTCTAATGATATCATATCCATTTGGTTGTAGATCTGCTGGGAAGAGTCTTTCATCCATATTGTCAGGCCATCCTGCGTGGACAGCTGCTGTTATACTTGAATCCATCCACGTATCCATAACATCTTCTTCGGGTATTAGTTCTGAACCACATTTAGGACATTTATCTATTGGTGGTTTCTGAAATCTAGGATCTATGGGTAGCCATTCTGGTTTAGCAACTATTATGTGACCTTTACGACAATACCATACTGGAAATGGCGTACCGAATATTCTTTGCCTAGATATAGGCCAATCCCAATCTAGGCTTTTGACCCAGTCTTCTAACCTCTTTCTGGCATGAGGTGGTATCCATTTTATATTCTTAGCTTCTTCAAGTATTCTATCCTTAAGTTCTCGTGTCTTAACAAACCATTGGGTTTTTGGAAGTATTTCAACTGGTGTATGGCATCTCCAACACTTGCCTACATTGCTTTTTATCTTCTCTACCTTAACCATATAACCTTCCTTTCTTAATAATTCAACTATTTTCCTTCGTGCTTCTAGTATGCTCATTCCCTTTAGCGGGCCAGCATTTTCTGTCATACGGCCTTGCTCATCTATTACTTTTATTATTGGTAAGTTGTATCTCTTCTGCCATCTAACATCAGTTTTATCTCCATAGGTACATACCATAACTACTCCGGTTCCGAAATTAGGATCTACTTCGGGATCAGCCAAGATAGGTACTTCTCTATTATATATTGGTATCCGCGCCTTCTTACCTATAAGATGCTTATATCTCGTATCATCAGGGTGTACTAATAATGCTACACATGCAGCTAATAGTTCGGGACGTGTTGAAGCTACAGTTACTTTTCCACCATCTACAAGTTCAAAGTTATAGTAGTATAACTCTCGTTCAACTTCCTCATATTCTATTTCAGCTTCAGCTAAAGCGGTTTCACAACGAGGGCACCAGAATACCGGGTGTTCTGCACGATAAACGTATCCTTTATTATACATTTCTATAAAGCTTAGTTGAGTCCTCCTCCAATAATCTGGATCCATAGTCATGTACTCTGTTGTCCAGTCAATACTACAGCCTAATCTTTTTATAGCCTCCCTCATAGGTTTAATCCATTCAAGCGTGAACTTCCGTGCTAGTTCTAGAAACTTTCCCCGAGGAATATCTCTTTTAGTTTTCCCTAGCTTTTTCTCTATTCTAACCTCGGTTGGCAATCCATGACAATCCCAACCTTGAGGAAATAGTACATTATAACCACGCAGTCTCTTGTATCTTGCAGCGAAATCTATGTATGCATGATTTAATGCATTACCTACATGGAATTCGCCACTAGGATATGGTGGTGGAGTGTCAATAGAGAATGTAGGTTTAGTCTTATCTTCTTTATCAAATTTATAAATACCCCATTCTTCCCATCTCCTCTGCCATTTTGATTCAACACTCTTAAAATCATATCGCTTGGGAAGTGGTATCTCTATTTTATAGCTTTTCGTCATTTTTACACCCATCACTTATACAGCTACCCTATTCTTTAACATGAGCTTAGATACATGGGCTATTAAAATATTTTAATGTCTTTAAAATACATGTATTTAATTGATATAGGCCTATTTACGTAAGATAAAAGTCAATACTGCGATAGTGATAATTAGGCCAAGTATACTTGGTAGAACATACCAAGGTATATGTTCTATAGTGATAGTTTTCGTAACAGTTGAAGTTAGTGAGTACGTGGTAGTTAATGTTAGTGTTTTGTTTATGGTGACATTCCTGTAAAGTGTTATAGTACTTATTGTCGGTATTGTTGTTACTAGGGTCTTTACATTAGTAGTTGTTAATACTACTGTAGTGGTAGTTACATTGGTTAAAACAGTGGTAACGGTATATGTTTTAGTAATGGTAATTGTTTTAGGTTTTATGTATTCACATACCAATCTTACTCTACTTTTAGATGGAGTTATACTTGTTTCATTTAATAAGAATGAGTACGTAGTGTTGGGTGTAACAGTATCTATGAGTTTTGAATTATCTGCTATCAATGTTATTGAACTAAGGAATACCTTACCTGTATAAACATTTAGTCCTTCTACATTACCTAATGATATTACTAAAGTCTTTAGCGGTAGTATTGATCTATCACGTTTCAATGAAGCCACATGTATATTATTTATATATAAGTCGTTGACTATATACGATTTATCTAGCTTGACACTAATTGTAACATTACTAAAAATAGGTGTATTAATCTTAAACCACTCATTTTGTGAGCCACGTATAATGTAAAAATCTATACTATCATTTCTAATTATTATGGCATAGCCATAAACATCTGTTGGTGGCTCACCTACCATCACTAGGAAGTAGGAATTAGGGACTAGATTATATCTTAGGTTTGTTATAGTTAACATCATATTGCTAATATTTAGTGTGTGGGCTAACTCGTATACTATGGTAACGGGTTTTTCACCTAAAACAACATTGCATTCGTTACTATCTAATATCATGTCATGTCTCGATTGAGTATCTGCGAAGGCTAATAGTAGTGATGAGAATGTTAAAGTCAATATTACGAAAAATATTATTGAAGTATATTTCGTCATATTCTTAGCCTAGTATTATTCTTTGGAATACAGATTTAGAGGTATTATAAAAACGTTTGTAACTTATGTAGCTTATTATGTTTCAGCTACAACTCTGTATCCTTCTTAATACCTCATTGTATCCTAGCTTCAAAGCATTTATATTTACTTCTTGCCATCGTGGATGCATAATTCTTTTGATGGCCTCTTCTACATCCTCTATGCTTATTAATCCTTCAAGTACCTTAGATCCTAGTAACGCTCCAAGCATAACCATGTTTTCTGATATAGCGCTTCCTGCTTTTATAGCTAAATTATAAGCGTCTATATCTATTACTCGTAAACCTAAGCTCTTTAGTCTCCTTATAGTATCCTCGATGGGTATAGTCCTAACCTTGGGTAGACTAGGTCTTATGGTTCTACGGTTCAATATCATTAAAGTTTGTTTATTAACGTAGTTTAAGTATCTTATTGCTTCGGTAAGTTCTAGTCCCAGCATAACATGTGCTCCATGAAGCGGTACTAGAGGCGAGTTCGGAGAACCTATTCTAACATGAACTATAACGCTACCACCACGTTGGGCTAGTCCATGTATTTCTGATACAAGTATACCGGTTCCTCTTACTATGGCAGCGTTGCCTAGTATTCTCCCTATTGTTATTAGTCCTTGACCACCAACCCCTACAACGACTATATTCACAGTTTTATCTTGTCTACTCATACATATCACCCTAAAACCATAGCTTATACCACTCTTTATCCGGCTCTCTTCTAAGAATTATTGCATTAAATGGACAAATTCTGGCACATACACCACATCCAGTACACATTTCTGGTTCTATTCTAGCTTTTCCGTTGTTTAAAGGTATAATAGCTGGACAACCAAAGTAATCATAACATATTCCACAAGCCTTACATTTATCCTCAAGAACCTCGTAGTAAGGTGTTCTTATACCCCTTCTTCTTGCAAGAGCATTTATCATTAATGAACATGCACGTTTAAGTACTACTAGCGCCGTCTTCTTCTTTTCTACAACATATTTTAATGCATCAACTAACGTCTTATAGGTATCGTCAACGTTGTAAGGGTCTACTGTTGCAACGAATTCTACACCTATAGCTCTTGCTATTTCTGCAGGATCTATCATTTTTGCTTTTTCTCCAGTAGCCGTGATACCCGTACCTGGATGTGGTTGATGCCCGGTCATAGCAGTTATACGATTATCCAATACAAGTACTAACATTGGTGCATTATTGTATACAGCGTTTATTAATCCTGGAACACCTGCATGGAAGAATGTTGAATCACCAATAATAGCTATTACTGGTTGATCTACAGTATGTGCTAGCCCGTTAGCTGCGCCAATACTTCCTCCCATTTCTATTATGATATCTTGTTCTTCAAATGGTGGTAGTACGGCAAGACTATAACATCCTATGTCACCACTATAAATTGGTTTTAGTTTCAAGGCGTTTGCCGCCTTCTTTAGCAAGTAGAATGTAGATCTATGAGGGCATCCTGGACAGAATGTTGGAGGTCTCGGTGGTATACTTATATCTATTTTTACATGTTCGGGCTCATTGTATTCTATGTTGAGGAACTTAGTAATAGCTTTGAGAACCCTATCTGGTGTTAACTCACTAGCTTGAGGTATGAGATCTTTTCCATGCACCTTAATTTTATTAGCAAGCCCGTGTTCATAGACTAGTTTCTTAATTTCTACCTCAACTATAGGTTCTAGTTCTTCAACTACTAATACCTTACTTGATTTCTCTAATGCTTCAACTAAGAGTTTTTCAGGTAATGGTACAATGCTTGAAAGTTTTACTATATTCACTTTGTCCTCTAGGTTCATCTCTTTCAATACATCAATTATGTATCCATAAGCTATTCCAGATGCTATTATGGTATATTCACTGTTATTGTCAATGAGTTTGTTGTAAGGCCATCTATTTACTTCTTCCTTGATCTTGGCCCATTTTTCGAGGAGTTCCTGTCTTAGCTTACGAGCGTATTGTGGTATAAGGGTCCATCTACTTGGATCCTTGATGAACTCGCCCTTGATTACGGGTTTGCGTAATGGTCCAAGTTTTACTGGTCCTCTACTATGGGATAGCCTTGTAGTAGATCTAAATATTATAGGATGATGGAATTTTTCTGAGAAATCAAAGAGGTCTCTAACAACGTCCTTAGCTTCTTGTGGTACATATGATTCAAATACTGGTATAAATGCATGAATACCATAATATCTGTTATCTTGTTCGTTTTGGCTGCTCCACATACCAGGGTCGTCAGCCGATACTATTATGAAACCTCCTTTAACACCTGTGTATGCACTACTCATTAACGGGTCTGCAGCAACATTAACCCCAACATGCTTCATAGCTGTTAAGCTCCTAACACCAGACATAGCGGCAGCATAGGCAGCTTCAAATGCTACTTTTTCATTGGCACTCCACTCCACATAGAATCCTACATCTTTAGCTACGGATGCCAAGGTTTCAACTATTTCCGTTGAAGGTGTACCAGGATAAGCTGATACGAATCCAACGCCAGCTTCTAAGGCTCCACGAGCAATAGCCTCATTACCTAATAAGAATACTATTTCGCCTTCATTACCTAGAACAAGCTTTGTCAATACGATATAACACCTAATGTACAATATAATGATTGAGGGTAATAAGGGATTACATTCCTCCATTAACACACGTATAGATAACATTCAATGGTGGAAATACTATGATAGTAGTTGTATATAAAGCAGAGAGTGATTACCGGAGAAGAATGATACGTAAGCATTTGCAGAAGCTTGAAAACTTGGAAGAAGTGTCGTCGGCTGTCTTCATATTACATGTGTATGATGATAGAGTAATAAAGAAGATAAGAAAGATTCTAGACTATTATGCTAAAAGGCATATATTATTCACTAGAGGGACAATGTTTCTTTTATTTAAATATAGGTTTAGGAAACGAAGTAGTAAGGATTTCATGGCTGTGAAAAGAGTTCTTGAACGTAGTTTGGGTCTTAGAGTAGATAAGGGGGTATGGATTATACCTTCGAAATATAGTAATGTATTAAAGGAGCTTCTAGATCATGATGTAGTAATAGAGAGGTATTATTATATTGAACCATATAGCGTACAAGATGCTAAAGAACTCGGCGATATGTATTTTGAGTATCTTCTAAAGTACGTACAAGACCTTGAAGATAAGATAATGTTGTGTGAATTAAAGTACAAGACATTGAGGGAATACATAACTAGGATCAATGTGCTCCAAGAAAAACTTCTTGAAGGAGTAATTGTAGACTTGCTAGGTAAGAGTAGGGTAATTGCATTATTAAAAAAGTTAGGTATATTTAAGAAGGAGTTACTTGAAAAGTTATAAGATTTATAGAAACTTTTAAGTACTCCAAACAACAGTAGTAATACTGAGGTGGTGTGGGAGTGTCAGTTAGATTAGAAAAGCTGTATGAGGATGAAGATGTAATAGTAATGAAGGCCCCAAGTGATCAGGAACTAGAAGGGTTAATATTGGACATAATAAAGAAGAAAGGCAAACCTGTTTCATGGAAAGAGCTTAGGGAAGTATTTAGTGGTCTAGCTGGAGAAGATAGGCTAAGAAAAGCATTAGCAAACCTAATTGAACGAGGATTACTAACGGAGTTGCCTGATGGAAACTTCGCATTACCAGGTATGGAACATATGGTCGACTGGGAAAGGGCTAGGAAACGTAGAGGTAGGCTAAGATTTACGTACATAAAAAGAAGACTAGCTATGAAGGGCGTCGCACCTACAGTCTAAGGCTATAAGTTAATTTGTACCACTTAAGGTATTCTCGATAGATTTTACTAGTTCTCTAAAATTCTTATCGACTTTCGAAAGAGTTGTGAATAGTTCTAGTTGTAGGACTGTAATGAATACATATATACTTTTAGAGTATTCATCTACTTCTTCACCAGAAGTTAATGTAATAAGTATTGCTGGTATAGTTAGTGTTCGAGATATGATATAGGCTGTATCAATATTACCTAACATTACTTGTTCTTCGAGACGTCGAAGATCTTCTATTAAATCATATAGAGTATTAGCGTAATGTTGTAAATATTCGTTGAGTGCGTATTTTTCTCCATCAAATACTATATCACCTTTATTAACAAGTTCTAGAAGATATTTTTCAATGTTTTTACATTTTAGGCCTAAGCGGAGACACTCAGCTATTACTTCATTTAATTTAAGCTTTCCTTGCCTCAATATTAACATGAATAATATTAAGTAACGTTTTCGAGGGGAAAGATACATAAGTGAATTTGTAATACATTTATCAATTAACATGTTTTACCCTTGCTTTCTTGGTATAAGTGCTCTAAGAAGCTCACTGGTTAATGTTTTCATGCCCTTAGTGAATTCTTCACTAAAGTCTTCAACTATTTTCTCCCAATCCATTTTAAGTATTACAAACGTTATCCATAACGTTAGAATTACCAGTGCTGGCAAGCTTATCCATAGAGGTAATCCTAGTCCTCCTTCAAGAAGCCATCTAACACTACTACCAAAGTATATGGCCATTAATGTTATTATTATTTTACCTAGAAGAACTGCGATGAAGTATTTTACTAAACTATAGCCAGCAATACCTACAGGTACGTATATTACGTCATCTGGTAATGGAAGTGCTGCAAATAATAGTATTGTTATAAATATACCTTTGCCTGCTAATCTTGTAAATAAGCGTAGTTTTCTTTTGGTTTCTTCACTAATTATTCTTCTAGCGCCTCTACCAATATAGTATATCATTATCTTGCCTATTGCAGCACCTGTTGCACTAGCTATTGCAGTTAGTATTTGTTGGTGTAACGTAGGAAGAGTAGAAGCATAAGCCATAACCAATATTAAATAGGGTATAGTGGTATAAGGAATCATATTGCCCAATGCACTTACTAAAAATATTCCAAAATAACCATATTTCTCGATAAGAATACTAATCCATTCATAATTCAAAGAGTACTCCTCAGACCGTTATACGCTTGTATAGTACCATGTAATCATACAAGTATTTCAATGCTTTAACAGCTTCTTCTGGTGATTTATATACTGGTATTTTAGCTTCAAGCTCTATAGCTTTGGAATGTTCTTCTGTGTATTTTCCTCCTGGAGCTACCAGTACCATTGGTTTATCTATGCTCTCCTTTAATTCTTTAAGATAGTTTCTTAATTTTACTGCATCTAGGGCTGGTGATTGCATTATCGTTATGACTATTATCATATCTACATTTTCATCCATACTTGTTATTTTTATTGCTTCACGATATCTTTCAGCTGGTGCATCACCAAGGATATCTACTGGATTATATGGTGAGGCAGCAGGTGGTAGAACCTCTCTTAACCTACTTATCGTTTCTTTACTTAGTTCTGCCATAACAAGGTTGTTTCTTTCTACTGCATCAGTAGCTAGTACGCCAGCTCCACCTCCATTAGTTACTATTGCAACCTTATTTCCTTTAGGTGGTTTAAGCCAAGCTAATGCTTTTAGCGCTAATGGCAACTCCCATAGTTCTTCTATTATTATTGCTCCTGATTGTTTAAGTGCTGCCTCATAAACTCTATAAGAACCTGCGAGGCTTCCGGTATGTGATGCTACAGCTTTTACTCCACGTTCGCTTTTACCAGCTTTTAATATGACTACAGGTTTATTGTTTCTTACAGCATTCCTTATAGCGTTCATAAATCTACGTCCATCTTCTACTCCTTCAATGTAAGCTGTTATGACCTTAGTTCTAGGATCAAATGTTAAGAACTCTATGAGATCTGATTCGTCAACATCAGCTGCATTACCATAACTTACGAATTTACTTAAACCTAAATCTAGTTGAGCAAGCCAATCAAGTATCGCGGCTCCTAAGGCTCCACTTTGGGATATGAATGCTACACCATCCGGTTTAGGATATTTCTGTCTATCAGGTGGATTGAATACGGTGTTAAGCTTTGTATGCGCATCATATACTCCTAAGCAATTAGGCCCTATGATCCTCATACCATACTTCCGTGCTATCTCAACTATTTTTCGCTCTCTTTCTGCTCCTTCTTCACCTATCTCCTTAAACCCTGCACTAATGACTATTATATTCTTTACACCCTTCTTACCACACTCTTCTACAACTTGTTCAACAAATTTTGCTGGAATAGCTACAACAGCTAAATCAACGTCTTCTGGTACTTCCAAAATAGACTTATAACATTTCAATCCAAATACTTTATCATATTTTATGTTTATGGGAAATATCTTGCCTTTAAAGTTCTCAACCAAGTTCACCATTATTGCTCTTCCAACAGTTCCTGGCTTTTCTGATGCACCAATGACAGCTACGCTCTTGGGTTCAAAGAATCTTCTAAGTTCTTCGTAAATATTTTTGCTCATTCAGCTCACCAGGCTAACCAATTACCTACTAGTACTTAGCTCTTTCTCCAAGAGGAGCTCCAGGTAAGATTTCAATATGGGCTTACCTTTCAATCCTAGTTTTCTCGCTAATTCTAATACCCTTAACTCAGCATCATGTAGTGTTTCTTTCTGTGTCCTTAACTCTATTTCTACAAAATCACCTAAGGACTCTACTGTATCCAAGCTTATCTTATAATCTCCTAATCTGTAAACCTTTCTACGCTTTCTAACCACAGCTACCTTGGTAAATCCTAAATACCCTAATAGCTTAAGAATAGAATCAAATGAATCATTTAATATTACTGATACCTCAATTCTGCTCTTGGTTTTACTAGAAATCCTAGGCCCCTTATACGTTAACTCTATTGAATTACTCCTTACACGTATCCTAAGAGCTTCATCGGTATTCTTAAAATCTCTACATGGGTGATTAAAATAATGGTCTTCTTCAATAACCTCTCCTTCTATTTTAGCATTCATTTCCTCTAGTTTTTTAATAATAGACTCTATCTCTTCGACTTTATACTTTACTTCAACTTCTATCAATTCCACCAGCCTAGAACCTTGGTGCACGTATAATGCTAACCAACATCATGATATACGCTATTATAGCAAATACTATATGAAGTATAATGAATACCCTACCACGCCTTTTTGTCAAGAGAATTAGTGCACCTGTCACCATAGATAACGTCATGAACATGAATGTTAGGAGGGCGTCGTAGTAATGATAGTTTACCATAACCTGTCACTCATGTATCTCTGAGGATATAATGTATAAAAACCTAGTTATAGATAATTATCTCCGGATATCAAAAAGCGGGTAATAAGATGATTAAAGTAGAAACCCATAGTATTCTTGTAATACTAGCCTACGTAGCTATAATTATATCTATCATCGGAGTCGTTCTCATATATCTAGAATTTGTATTAGGTTATGATGTTGAGAATTTAATTTCGCCTACAACAATAATTAAGGAGGGTAAGGAAGTGATCAGAGAGCAGGTTGTTAAAGGTAACATAGTATATCTTCCTTTACCTAGAATTAGGGGTAATATGAGTTTAGAGGAAGCTATAGCTTATCGTAGAAGCATAAGAGAATACAAGAATCAACCATTAACCCTATTTCAATTATCACAAATATTATGGGCAGCACAGGGACTAACTGAAACTAAATGGAAGTTTAGAGCTAGTCCTTCAGCTGGCGCCACGTATCCTTTAGAGGTATATGTAGTAGTAGGTAAAAATGGTGTTGAAGGCCTTAAGGCAGGAATATATGTCTATGATCCGTTCACGCATACACTGAGATTAATCAAGGAAGGAGATGTACGTGAAGAGCTTTACGAAGCTTGTCTAAGGCAACAGTGGGTGAGGGATGCACCAGTAAACATCGTTGTTGTAGCAGAATATGAAAGAACTACAAAGGTATATGGTGAAAGAGGAATAAGATATGTTCATATGGAAGTAGGGCATGTAGGCCAGAACATATATCTTGAAGCTACAGCGCTAGGATTAGGAACAGTAGCTGTTGGTGCATTCTACGACGACATGGTTAGAGAGATAATAGGACTGCCAACAAATAAGCACCCATTATACGTTATGCCGATAGGAGTACCAGTAAAGCCCTATCGTATCACCGAGGAGGAGTTATGGAGAGTCATAAACATTAACCGTGAATCAATTAAACCCTAGTAATATAGAGAAAAAATAACTAGATGAAGAGCTGCATCTCAGCTGACTAGGTGATGAACCTCACGGTAGCAGATATAGCCATTTTTAGGGCAGATCTATGTATTCTTCTTGGGAGCCTGCTTGGCAAGCACTTCTAACCTTAGATGGATTTTAGATAAAGCTAAGAGCATTGAAAACGAAATAATAGAATGGCGTAGAAATATACATATGTACCCAGAACTTGGTTACCAGGAGAAAAGAACAGCTAAGCTAATAGAAGAACATCTAAGGAAATGGGGTTACAAGGTTATTACAGGTATAGCTGAAACAGGGGTCGTAGGTATACTTAAAGGTGAAAAAGGAGAAAAGACTATAGCATTGAGAGCTGATATGGATGCATTACCAATAGAAGAATTGAACGATGTACCATATAAGTCTAGAATAAAAGGAGTAATGCATGCTTGTGGACATGACGCACATGTTGCAATGCTATTAGGCGCTGCAAAGATTCTAGCAGAACTAAGAGATAGATTTAGAGGTAATGTTAAACTCATATTTCAACCAGCTGAAGAAGGAGGTAATGGAGGAAAACGAATGGTGGAGGAAGGAGTACTAGAAGACCCTAAGGTAGATGTAATATACGCTATACACGTATGGAGCCCATTACCATCAGGTAAAGTAGCATTAAGAGAAGGACCTATACTAGCAGCAACAGGAATATTTGAGACCGAAATAAAAGGAAAAGGAGGCCATGGCGCTTATCCACATACAACCATAGACCCCATAATACCCTTGGCAAATATTGTATTAGGTCTTCAAACAATTGTTAGTAGAAACATAGATCCTATACAAGCAGGGGTCGTTAGCGTAGGGATAGTAAAAGCAGGTGACGCATTCAACGTAATACCTGAGAAAGCCTATATCGCGGGAACATATAGATATCTAGAACCAAAAACAGGAGAAGTAATAAAATCAAGGATAAAAGAAATAATTGAGAACATATGTAGATTATACAAGGTGAACTGCAATATTAGAATAGAAGATAAAACACCTCCAACAATTAATGATCCCAAAGCAACGATATTCGCTAGAGAAGTCATATCAGAACTAATAGATAAAAACAATATAGTTGAAGCACAGCCCACGATGGGCGGAGAAGACTTCGCATACTATCTGCAGAAAGTTCCGGGAGCAATGATAATACTAGGTACTGGTAACCCAGAAAAAGGAACAGATAAACCACATCATAGTCCATACTTCAATGTAGACGAG
>CAYUVB010000003.1:0-41623 GCA_964448055.1 uncultured Desulfurococcales archaeon
CAGAGTAAGTATATTTCCAAGTATCAAATAACACTATCTTATCTGATAATAGGAGATAAGCATTATATGTTATACCTTCTGGAATGTACCATAATGCTTCAAAGTATTTTGTATCCGCATCATCTATTCTTAAAACATATAACTCGTCTATGACTCTATCTATATGAATTTTGGCCACTAGCAACACCAAAACATTATTAAGATATATAGTGATTAATAAAGATTGATATAAAAAGATAGGTGAATTTTACTAATATTTCACCCGTGTCATTTAGATGCTCTTGCAGCTCTTTCTAAGTAAGTTCTTACTTGCTTTACATCCTCTGTGGGCACTATCTCTTCGTAGCAGAACCACCAATCATAACACTTGTATTTCTTTAGTCTTTCCCCTGCTTCCTTTATTGTTGATGCCGGTGGTACTATAACAGCTTCACCTATTAATTCATTGTTTGGCCAGTTAGCAGGTATGGCTCTACCATATTTATCACTTATTTGCAAAGCCTTTACTATTCTTAATATCTCGTCGACAAGTCTGCCAAGGTTTAATGGATAGTAGAGTATTGTCCTTATAATGCCTTTATCATTTACCACGAATACTGCCCTAACAGTATGTGTTGCAGATTCTGCATGTAACATACCTAGTTTTCGAGCTATATTTCCTTGCGGGTCACCTATTATAGGGAATGGTATTTCAACTCCAAGTTTCTCTTTAATCCATTCAATCCATTTGATATGGCTGAACACACTATCAACACTAAGACCTATTAATTCGGTATTAATTTTCTTGAAATCTTCATATCTTCTAGCAAATGCAACAAATTCCGTCGTACATACAGGAGTAAAATCTGCTGGATGACTAAATAGCACAAACCACTTACCACTATAATCGTCTGGAAGTTTTTTCACCCCATGTGTTGTTACTACAGTCATTTCAGGAAATTTTTCGCCTATTAAGGGTATCTGACCAGGCATACATAATACCCTATTCGTCCTTATTCAGGATACTATATTAATAGGCTAGTATTAATATGTTTCGTTCAATGCATATCTAACCAAGTTATATAATATATCTATATGAATAATTTAGAAATACTAACCATAATACGATGTTAAACAAGCTCCACGTATTATATAATAACTTATAGTGCTATGAAAACTCTATACCACAATTTCAATTTCTACCAAATTTAACACTAAATCAACTTAATGATATTTGGGAGAACATGCCTATGACCTTATCATTTCATTCTGTTATATCTAATACCAAATTCAATAATTGAATAATAACCCATACATATTATCGGCTATTACTGGGACTGCTAAGGTATAAAAGACGTGGCGCCGGGGGCGGGATTCGAACCCGCGCGGGGCCACGCCCCACCGGCTCTCAAGGCCGGCCCCTTAGTCCGCTCGGGCACCCCGGCGTGTGGTCGTTCTGTGTGTTTATTTTTGAGGGGTTTAATATTTGGTGCTTTTAAATACCTTGTATCCGGATTTACTTGCTAGTACTTCTACGTTCCCATATGTTTTTTCTAAAAGCTCCATAACTTTATTGTGTGCTCTTCTAGCTACTAACTGTATCGAACCTTTAGGTTTAAGATGTTGTTTTGCATTGATTATTATCTTTTCAACTACGTTGAATCCAGCTGTAAATGGTGGGTTAGTTATTATTAAGTCAAATACTATGTTGTCGACGGGCTCATATAAATCTCCATGTAATATTGTTACTTGATTCTCTACATTGTTTAATTTTGCATTTAGTTTTGCTAATTCTACTGCTCGTTTATTAATATCAACCATATATACTTTGAGTGCTGGATTGAGCTTTGCAATCACTATCCCTATTACACCATACCCGCAACCTAGGTCTAGAACCATACCTTCATTAGGTATTTGAGCTACTTCTAATAATAACTTTGTTCCTGGATCTATTCTTTTGTGGGAAAATACACCTGGTTCTACTATGAATTCAACTGCTATTCCTCTTATAACATCTGATATGATTTCTCTTCTATGTGGTGCCTTGGGTTTTCTTGAATAATAGTGAGATATCACTCTGTTTTCCTCTTTTTCCAAGCCTTAGGATACACGCCTGGTGGCATTATTACTCTCATTGTCTTAACGGCTATACCCTTTTGTGCTTCCATTATCTCTTTTGCATCCATTAATGCTTTTCCTAAAGCTACGAGTTCTCCTTTTAAGGTAAGTATTGCTACCTTATCGCCTTTCTTTATTCTTTCATGAAGCCTTAGAATACCTGGTACTGCTAGATCAGCGCCATGGGCTATTGAATCTACAGCCGAATCTCTTATAACAATCTTATACATATGACTCACTATGTACTCCATGGGTAGTATGACTTTTCTTAACAAGTCCTCTTTGCCCTCATGCTTCCAACGATACAATGCTTCCGATAATTCCTGCATTGTTACGAGTGTTTCGTCTTCCTTAAAGGGTCCAGTACGTGTTCTTCGCAATTCCCTCATGTGTGCTCCTACACCCAGTACCTCACCTACATCATGACATAATTTTCTCATATAAGTTCCAGCTTCGCATCCAACCTTCATTAAGGCATATCTTCCTGTGTACTCAAGTAATTCTATGTAATAGATAGTTTTCACTCTTATAGTTCTCTTGACACTAGAACGTAGTGGTGGTTTTTGGTATATCTTGCCAACGAATTCCTTGAGTACAGACTTAAGCTTGTTTTCAGGTACTTCTGAGTGGAGCTGCATTACACATATGTACTCCTTACCTGAATGAACTATATTACCTATAACTTTTGTAGCATTCTCTAGCGCTATAGGTAGGACTCCCGTAACTTTAGGGTATCCCCGCCCCACACCCATTAATGGGTGTGGGGCTCTAGGGTACCCCCATGACCGGCTTTAGTGAGTCCTAGCATTCTTTTTATCCAAGCTACTACCTCATGACTTGTAGGTCCTGGTGGTTTATCTAGATTTATCACACCATTCCTTATATAATCATTTATTGGTCTATTATATGGTAGTACACCGTAATCAGGATTAGTGTCCTCTTCAGCTTTAATAAGCCACTTAGAGTCTACTTCTCCAAATTTGTCTAATTTTTCTATAAACTTTAGTCCTTCACTTGTTATGTTCAAACCTTAACACCGTAACTAAATTCTAAACTATTTATAAGCTCCTTAGCATAAAATAACTTTATGAAACTTAAGAGAATAATTGTTTCTGAGGGAAAACGGTGGTGTTAAACTATCTTTAACTCTGGTCGAACCTTCTCCTTCATGAATTCTATTAGACCTGCCTCTTTTAATGCCTTCTCTACTTCTTCGTCACTTGCGCCCTTTGATATTTTAATGGATTTATCTATGGGTTCTAAGTGTTTTATGTTCATTCTACGTCTTTTTACACCTGTTATATTTTGGGGGCCCGTAACTAATACGAAGTTTTCATCTATTATATCAACTATAACACATTTTCTTCCAGCTCTTCTACCAGCCGTGATAACACATATCCTTCCAATTTCTATTGCTGGCATAGTCATGCACCCTATTTTATCTGATCTATTGTTGCTGGTACTGGTCTAGTTAAGTATTAGTAGATAAGTTTTACTCGTTTATTGCTCTATTTCGTAATTCAGGTATTCTAGTTTCTATAAACTTCTCTATTATTTGGATTACTTCATCTACTTTTAGATAACTTGTATCTATTACTAGGTCATATATTGATAAATCTACTATATCTATCCCATAGAAATCAAGAAAACGTATTCTTTGACTGTACTCTCTTATTACAGTCTCCCTCAGTACTTCGTCAATGGGTCTTTTTTCTCTTTCAGCTATTCTCTTTACCCTAACTGTTAATGGTGCTTTAACGTATATTTTTACATCAGCTATGTCCTTTACAATCCATGGTACCAGGTGTCCTTCAACTACTACGTTACCCTTCATTGCCTCTTCTAAAGTTCTTCTATCTATCATTAGATCTATGGATGGGTCTTTCTCAGCCATTTTACTTAATTCTTCTAAGGTTACACCTTTTTCCTTAGCTATTTGTCGAAAGATTTGCCCGGCCGAGAAATATCTCAATTTATACTTTTTTGCTATAGCTTTAGCATACGTTGTTTTACCGCTTCCTGCTGGTCCTCCTATAGCTATTACTATTTTTGAAGCCGTCAATGGTATGTCAACACCAAGCTAAATTATTTTCCTAGTAGCTTCCTTTAGTAATCTAGCTAAGCAAGCAGGACATAGATATCCTCCATAAGGTCTCTCAGGCCTTCTAGCTCTCTTAGGTAGTTTCCTAAGTTCTACTGGTCTAAGCCTAGGAACTCCATGCAATACTCGGCCACAGAGAGCACAATGAGCAGGATTAGGCTTGCGTTTCTCAAAATGTATTACTGTTTTCCCTCCAGGGGTTCTCTTATATACTCTTCTTAAGGACCTTGACCTATACGCTGGCCTTACCATGGATTACACCCTCCTATCGCATATACCATACTTAATGTAGCCTGCCAACGCTAGATTATACTATTAGGTTTTATTTGGTTAACGCTCAATAGTCTTAATTCCAGATAACTTATGTATTAATGGAAGAACTATTAAAAATGATGCAAAGACTATATATGTTGATGGTGTTAAACCTATTGTTATGATCTCCCCATCGACTTCGTACTCAATTATATATAAAGCTAGAGGCATAAATACAGGTGATCTAACCACTAGAAGCTTAGATAAAACCAGTGATGCCGTGAGCATGAATGAGATAAAAACCATTAGAGCTCTTAATAATAATGCACGGGAAACAATCTTACGATAAGTTTTGTATTCTGCTTGAAGGACTCTTAATTTCTTTTCAGCTTTTTCTTTGTCTTTCATTTCTTTTATCTTACGTGCTTGTTCGTCTAGCTCCTTTATCTTATCTATTGCTTGATTGACTACTTTCGGATTTATAAGGAAGTATACGAGTTTACCCGTCACTAATCCTAATGATAACGTTAAACCAAAAATGATTGGTATTGATAAGTCTATCATCTAAGACCCTCTATTACTTCTAAGATTTCCTTTGCTGCGTTCTCTGCTTCTCCTTCACGATTTAACACAATTCTAACAAGACTTGAATTGAACAACGCTGCCGAGAAAGCATTATGGCGCGTTAGCTCCATTAATTCAGAGACTATCTCAGGCTTAGCAAAATCCGCTCTATATCGACTTTTATCACGTAGTTGCCTTGATATTATTTCATTAACATCCGCTTCGATTACTATAAAGGCATCAGGCTTTAGCTCATCTATTAATTGTCTCGGTATACCTGTCCAGTAACCATACTTTGTTCTTATTACTGCATGAGTATCTATTATTAGTACATCATTTTCTGAGAGTTCTTTGTATGCATCTTGTATTATGGATTTAGCAGCTAGTAATTGTAATTCAAGCTGTTGTCTTATCTTAAGATATCTTAATTCATCTCTATTGCTGACAAAGCCATGTTTTAGAGCTTCTCTCAGCATGTAGTCACCTAAATTCTTTATTACTATTCTTATTTGTTTCTCCTTTGCAAACTTAACTAGATTGTTTAAAACAGTTGTTTTGCCTACGCCAGGTACTCCTAACACTACAATAACTATGAATGGGTGTCTAGGAATATCCTTGCCCATAGCTTACTCCTCTCCGAGTAATCTCTTAAGCATTGGGTATGCTTCTAAGGTCCTTTCATATGCTATCATCATGTAGTACTGGTATATTATACCTACTGCTAGCAGCAGTCCTGTACCACTGCCATAGGCTCCTAGTATATTAGCTACTATTGCTATTGTAGCAACTATTATTGAGCTAAGGATTGTTAATGGATAAATATACTTTGCTAGAATCCGTTCTAGTATCTTTGTATTTCTTCTTATACCTGGGATCTCAAGTCCGGACCTTACGAGGTTTTCGGCTTGTTGTGCTGGGCTTAGACCTGCTATTTCTACCCATAGAAGTCCAAAGAGAACCGCTAAACCACCCCATATTAATGCATAGATTAACACCCTCAATGGATCATATACTAACTCTAATGGCCCTAAAGGTACTCTCATGTATCTTAATATCAAGCTTAATGGTTCTGCTAAGGCCCTTCCACCAACACTACCTGCAATGTATAGGAATAATTGAAGGTCAGAGTAAAGTATGCCTACTAGTAGTATAGGTATGTTTGTAACATATAGGAATTTTAATGGTACACGGGTTCTAATACCACGTAGTCTTTGTGATGTAACAGGTATCTCGACTTTCATACCCTCGAGATATACCAGTACTGCTATTATTCCTAAAGTTGATATAAAGCCTATAAGATCAGGTAATTGCATTATCTGCATAGTTCCATCAGGTGTACGGTATTGTGCATACCTTAGTACCACATCATTGAACGAAACCCCATTAAGTACTCCCCATATCACATAGGGTATAAAGCCTAGGGGTGCTGCCAAGTTAACTTGCTGAGTAAATTCTAAACCTGATTCAGCGCCAATAGTTTTGAGGGGCAACGGCGTAAACATTAACCAGAAGACCCTTGATGCTACACCCGCTAGTATAAATAAGCTTACACCGCTACCTAGTCCCCAGCCTTTCTGCATCATTTCGTCAAGCAACATTACTATGTATGTCGCAATGACTAACTGAAGTATTACTACTAACTTGACATACCATGGAACTAATAGTCTCATGGAGGGATTCCAATGCCAGGAAACTGTGAGTAATGTTGCCTCAAGTAAACCTACAAGTAATGCTAGTACTTTTTGTGCTTCAGTAAACTTCTTTCTATCTTCTATGTTGGACAAATCTAGTTTCAAAAGCTTAGCTCCTACAAGTATCTGCATTATTAGGCCTGCTGTAACAATGGGTCCTATACCTAATTCCATTAACGTTCCAATATTACTGGCAAATATTATCTGCATTATGTATAATCTGGCCAATATGCTTGTAGCAGCTTGACCTGGCTGAACACCATACAAAGGTGTTTGCGCCATTACAAGATATATTATGAGGACTATACCAGTCCATATTAATCTCCTACCTAAGGGCTGCGTTTGCTTAGGCCTAACGACCGTTGGTAATCGTCCACCAATCTTCGCTAATATATCTAATATACCCAAATACTTCACCCAACGGAAGCAAGGTCCCCTTACTAAGCTACCCCAAAGAATAGTAGGAGCACTACTTAAATCTTAGTACTCTGCATCTAAAATGGAGAACAAGTAGATAAGATCGATGTTATGTATTAATAAATCAAATTATTTATTCTTCAACAGCTGTTAAAACTACTACCTCTCCACCTGCAGCTTCTATCTTCTCTTTAGCTTTACTCGTAATATAAGGCGTTATTACTTTTAAGGGCCTCGTAATTTTACCAGCACCCAAAACCTTGTTGAAACCATAAGTTCTCACATCAATTACTATCTTGCCGTTTTCCTTTACTGCTTGTGCTTCAGCCTCAAGCTTAGCAGCAAGTTCATCTAATTCTCCTACATTTATTCCTCTAATCTCCGGTACAAGTTCTGGAGGCCTATTGAAACCATGCTTACCGAACCATGTTGGAGCGTACTTGACAACCCATGTCCACATATGCTTATGCATTCCTGCAGCTCCTTTACCGCCTCGAGAACCTGATTTACGATGCTGACCTATTCTACCATATCCATGAGTTCTTGTGGCGCCTCTTAGTTTCCTACTTTTCTTCCTTCTTCTCACAACCATTATGTAGACCCCTCCCTAGTACGATTACAGCATACACCTTATTAGTTCATTTATTGCTGGACCTCTATAGCCTAGTTCCCCGCCGTCCCCATAAGGCTTCTTGATACTACCTTTAAAACCTCCTCTTGGTGGATGAAGTCTAAATACTGGTTTTATTTTATCTTCTATTCTATGAAGCATTATTTCTCCTTTTAACAGCTTTTCAGCTAAACCTGGTATACCTTTATCTATTTTTAGTACATTCTTAACGTATTCGTCAGTTAAAGGTTTGTTCCCGGGAATTCTACCACGTTTGCGTAGGAGTTCAACTAATGTATCGTAGTCTATTTCTCCCCACGTAACCCAATCTTTTACAACATGTAACATTCCTTGTATACCAGGTAGAGATGATGGGTAAAGAACACAATGGAACTTCTTATGTAATCTAAGTAAGCGTAATGTATACTTTACGTCAGGTGGTACGTCTACTCTACCTCTTAGCCTTATTATAGCATAAAGTGCTACATCAGACATGGTTCCAACACCTATTAATGGTGCTCTATTATATGTAATCACCTTTGCCTAAGCCAGTCGTTAGGTGTTACGAAGTAATAAGTTCTTTTCAGCGCATCATATACTGCTTGTGCGAAGTTTATAGTCGTTCTTGTTTCACCGAATGTTTGCGTCCATGCATCACTTATACCAGCATACTTTAATACTACTTTAGCTACATCTCCAGCTACTAATCCCGTTCCTCTAGGAGCTGGCTTGATTATTACTCTTACACTCCCTGATTTACCCATTACGACGAAGGGTACACTATGAGGGTCACTACAACTGCATTCCCAGCTGCCACAACCTCTTCTAACAGGTATAATATTTAGTTTCGCGTTAACTAATGCTTTCTCAATAGCGAATCGTAGCTGCCTCGCTTTACCGTGGCCCACACCTACATATCCATCAAAATTCCCTACTACCACAACAACTCTGAACCTCGTTATTCTACCTGCATCAGTCATTTTCTGTACTATACCAATGTCTAGTATTTCATGCTTAAGATCTGGCAATAAGTAGTCTATTATTTCTGGTTCACGTATTGGAAGGTTCCTATCAAATATTTCTTTAAGTGACGTTATTTTACCTTCTTTTACTAACCTACCAACTTTTGTTTTAGGCACCCACTCTTCTAAGCTAGTTGTAGTCGTACTCATGTACTTAACACCTCCTTGTAGTCTTCAAGTATACGATTCTTTACTTCCTCAAAATGTTGAGGTAATCTTCCGGGATCCAATCCTATTCCTAGATACCTTGAAAACATTCTTTCATATAGTGCTGGGTCTTCTGATGCAAGTTTTTGAGCATATGATGCTATGTGTTCACCTCTAATCCTGTCCTCTGTTGGCAGAACTTCTTCACTATGAGGTATTTCTAACCCTGCATCCAAACCTCCTTTTATAGCAGCAAATACTCTTGATCCCCTAATAGGTCTATGTAGGCCAATATCCGGTATAGCATATTTTATTCCTGCTTTCAATGCACGTAGCCCAGCTAATAATCCTGTAAGATATGCTGCTGGTGTATTATCTCCTGGAGCTTTCCATCCATATTTCTTCATCAGCTCTCTGCTATGTGCTGCTGCTATTGTTATATCTCCTTGAGGGAAGGCCTTTACTACTTGAACTATGATATAGTTGAGTGTACGTCTTACAACAAATCGTGGTTTACCCGATAATATCATTTTGTACCTTTTGTAATAGTTCGTTTTACCTTCTCTTCTCCTACGTTTGTGAACCTTATATCTTGGCCCATGTCCCACGAATAAACTCACCCATCACTTCTTTAGTAATCCTTGTTCTTTCATGTATGATTTAAGCGATGAAAGACTCTTAAATACACCACCTTTAGCAAGCATATACAGCCTTCTATAAGTCTTCCTATCAATTACTCCTCTATCACGTAAATATCTTAGATATCTCCTTATTTTCCTTATCCTGTTCATCCATGCCTCTTTCTTTGATAAGCGTGCAGTTTTTGCACCCTTTCGCTTACCAGGTCCTCTCCTACGTCCTTTCTTCCTCTTTTCATGCCTTTCCTTCCATCGCGCCCTACTATTACCCTTAACTGGTTTAACGCGAATAACTCCTTCCTTAATTAATCTACGTATCTCCTCCTTGGTTACCGCTCCTTCAACATCCTCTATCCTATCTGGATCTATCCAGATTCTACTCTCTCCTACTCCTAGTACTTCTGCTGCAAGTCTCTTCTGAAGACTTAAGTCCAAGAGCTTACACCCTGTTAGCTACTCTTAGACCTAGTTTCTCGGCTTCCCTTAGTATTTCTAGCCTTTTTCTAAGACCCACTGTATGAGCTATATAAACTATGTGTCTTCTTGGATCTAAACCTTGTAATTCTTTAACGTTATGTACTATTACTGGTTCCAAACCAGAGGGGTGTAGCCCTCTTACCTCACTAGGTGAACCATAACCTACATTAACTGAAGGAGGGTAGCCTTTAATGCATAGTCTCATTTTGTTATCATTGCCTTTAGGTCTGCGCCATGCATATTGATTTATGAACTTAGGAAACTTCCACCAAAGGTAACGTAGGAACTCGGGTTTTCTCTGTTTAAGTAGTCTCCTTATACGAAGTAATCTTCTCTTTTCAGAATCTAATACGGGTCTCATTCTTCAATCACCCCTTTCTCATAGATGTAAATACCATCCATGAACACTCTCCTATCATAATCTTTTACTTTTGTAGCATGCTCTATGTTTGCTGCTGTTTGCCCTACTTCCTCTATATCTATTCCTTCAACAATAACATCATCACCCTTTACCTTCACCGTTACATTACCAACTATTTTCGCTATTCTAGGTGCTTTTTCACCTAAGAAGTTCTCTATTACTATCCTCTTATTCTTCTCGTCTACCTTTACAGATACAGGGAAGTGTGAATATACTATCTTAAGCTTATATCTGAAACCCTTAGTTACACCTATGATCATGTTTTCTATATGAGCTGCTATAGTAGGAACTAAGGCTTTTTTACGTCTGTTTGCAAAGAATGTTTCAATAATTACTTTATTATTTTCTTTCCTTATTTCTACCCCTCTTATATGCGAGAAATCTCTTTCGATTGTGCCTTTAGGTCCACTAACCTTTACTTTCATACCATTTATCTCTACTGACACGTTTTCTGGTACTTCAACCTCCTCCACTACATGTACAGCCTTTGCCATAGAATCACCTTAGTAAACGTATGCTAGTAATACACCACCTATCTTACGTTTTAATGCTTCCTTATGCGTCATGACCCCTTGAGGTGTCGATAATATGAGTACACCTATATCACGTGAAGGAAGATATTTCCTTAACCAGTGAGGCATACGTTCTAAATCTGTATACTTAACAGAGAACCTAGGCTTAATTACACCACACTTATTTATTCTACCGAGGAGTTGAACCCTTACTTTACCCCAACGCCCATCATCTATGTACTCGAATTCTCCTATGTAACCTTCTTGCTGCATTATCTTCAATACATTGATTATTAGCTTTGATGCAGGCATTATTATTGCTTCTTTTTTACCACGCATCTCGTTATTCATTATTGTTGCTAATGCATTAGCAAGTGTATCAAGCATGACCATGGCTTAAATCACCTTAATTGTATTTCTTAAAACCAAGGCTTACAGCTATTTCCCTAAAGCATTGACGACAAAGCATAAGCCCATATTTTTGTATAACTGCGTCTCTTGACCCACATCTGATACATCTACGTGAACCCTTCCCGTAGAGTCTTGTTCTAGGAGGTCTATACTTACCCATTTAATGACACCTCCCTTATGGTACTATTCTTACTCCTAGTTCTTTTTCTAGTAGTATCATTGCCTCCTCCTTAGTGACACGGTGTCTGCGGGGTATATGCCTTTTCCTGCACCTGCGTCTTCTAATTATACGGTACCCTGGTCTTTCAATAGTTATAGCTACATCCATACCGAATATACCTATTTCAGGGTCATATTTCACTCCTGGAATAGCTATGTGTTCCTTTATGCCGAAGCTTACATTACCGTATTCATCAAAGCTCTTAGCAGAAATACGCCATCCAACAGCTTCCAATACTTTCTTGAGAAAATCTATTGCTGCTTGTCTTCTAAGCGTTACCATTACTGCTATGTTCTCTCCCTTCCTAATACCGAATTCTTTGATTGTTCTCTTAGCCTTCCGTGGTACCGGTTTTCTTCCAGTTAACATCTCTAGTACTCTTGCTGCTTTTTGTAATCTTTCACCAGATGAACCTACACCTATGTTTACTGTAACTTTGGCTATTCGTGGTTTTCTCATAGGATTTTCTTCCCATTCCTTAAGTATCTTTGATATTAGCTCAGGCGGCAAGATCTCGCTCAACGCCATGCACCTTCAGGCAAGCTTATCAAGGGCTCATCTTTACCTATTACGAATATATAATCAAGGCTTGTTTGGAATCTTTCACCTTTTGAGTCCTCGAGTGTAACAATACTTCTAAATCTTCTTATACCTTTAGCTATGTCTATCACTCTTCCTACACGTCCAACGTTTCTGCCACCACTAACTATAGCTATTACACCTTTTTCCAATGGGATATAATCCAAGAGCTCTTGTTTCGGTATGGCTAATTTCACGGTACCCAATGTTGAATAGACGTCTTCTTCAGGATTGGTTGGGTCCTTAACTCTTATCAACACGTTTCTGCCATCATGTAGGTTAAGTTGTATGTGACCTCCTTTAACTGTTGTTTTATTCTCAATCCTACATAGCTTAAACGATGCTTCTTCCTTACTTATAGGATGAAGTATATAGTGTTTTATGGGGTAAGGGATTACCCTGAATGTTTCACCTGTATCAACTATTTCAACTACATCCATTAATCCTACTGGGAACTTGTAATCTCTCCTAACCTTGCCATCAACCCTTATATGACCTTCTGCTATGATTTTTCTTGCCTCACGAGCTGTTTTGGCATAACTTAGTACGTCTCTAACCAAGATTAGTAAGGGTATAGCTCTTTCAATTGGATGAGGTCCTGGCCTAGGTTTGACTGTCCATACTCTCTCCTTTACGGGTATAGGCCACCATGCCGGGGCTGCGTATGTTTTCAGATGTCTTTTACCACCCATTCGTGCCATGGTGTTATTCACCCTTGTTCTTGCTCTTTGCTCTCACTCTGTGCTGTGGACTCCTGGGTAGTGGTTTCGGGCTTTTCAACCTTTTCTTCCATTTCACGTTTAGCTAATAGTTGTTCACGGGCCTTCCTCTTACGTTCAATTATTTCTTGACGCCTTTTATCGGATAAATCTAATTTAACTATCATGACCTTCGAAGGATGAATGGGGTAATATCTTGGCGTGCCATCAGCTCTCTTAATAGTTACTCCTTCGACATATATTCTGATTCTCTTCAAATCAACTCTTATAACTTTGCCTTCATGGCCTTTCCAGTCTCCTCTCATTATTCTTACAACATCGCCCTTGTGTACAGGTAGACGCTTTATTCCCAATTTTTCTCTTAGCTCAGGTGATAGAGGAGCCGTCATAAACTTTTGTCTTATATGCAATGGTGCGTTGAAGAATGCTTTTCTCTGTTTCCTAGGCTGAGAGGATTTGGTTAATGCCATTGGGAACACCTTGCTTAAATTATTATTGATGCTATTTGACCTATTCTAGGCCATCTTTCAGCTGCTTCCTTTGCTACGGGACCACGTATTTCGCTTCCCTTAGGTGTACCATCGCTAGATACTATTACAACCGCATTGTCTTCAAAAGCAATCCATGTACCATCGGGTCTTCTGTAAGGTCTCCTCTGCCTAATTATTACAGCTCTTACTATCTGTCTTCGCATTTCCGGAGTACCTTTCTTTACTGACGCTACAACCATATCTCCTACTCCAGCGAAAGGTATTCTTCTTAGCCTACCCTTATACCCAGGTACACCTATGATCATTACTTCTTTAGCACCACTATTATCAGCAACCTTGACGTAAGACCCTACTTGTAATCCTGCATTTATTCTTATCCTAGAAAATGCTGCACCCGTCTCTTTCTTGGGCATTACTTCTTCACCTCCTTAGCTTTACCTTTTATACCTAATACAACAAATGAGACTGTCTTTGCTAAAGGTCTTGTTTCTCCTATTATAACTATGTCTCCTACTTTAGCGTTAATACATGGAGGGTTATGAGCATGAATCTTACTATGTCGTTTTTCATAACGTCTATACTTCTTATCATAGTAGTAATAGTCTCTTCTTACAACAACAGTGTTCTTCATCTTATCACTTACAACGATCCCCTCTAGTATCATGCCACGTACTCTTACGTTACCATGCCATGGACATTTGGGGTCATCACATATTTTTTCTGGAGGCTTTAATCCTGGTATACCTACATTCTTAACTTGCTGCACCTTACCCATTCCGATTTACCTCCATTTAATCATCTTCACCCTTTCTTCTGGCCTAGCTAGTATGTCTTCCCCATTTATTAATGCATATACTTTATCCGAGAGCTTAAATAGGAATTTACCCCCCTTTTTAAGTATTCTCTTATCTCCTTTAGAAGTAAGTATTAGTAATGAATTCTTGGTTTCATCTATAACTATGCCCTTTAAACCTACATAATTTTCACTTAAATGATGGAGAACTTGAACTTCTAAACCTATTAACTCATGATAAATAAGATTTTTAGGTGTACGTTTCATTTTCTTCTTTTACCTTGCTGCTTTAATTCTTCTTCACGCATAATCGTTAAAATCCTTGCTATGGTCCTCTTTATAGCCCTTATCTTACCGGGATTATCTAATACGCCTGTTGCTGCTTGCAGCTTTAGCCTTATGAGTTCCATTCTAAGTTCTTCCAACTTCTTCTTACGCTCCTCAGAACTTAATGCTCTAATTTCTGATGGCTTCATACTCATAGCTTAACCCTCACAAGAGTAAATTTAGGTTCAAGTAGTTGATGTTTCAGATTGCTGTAGAGTTTCGGGTGTCTTAAATGTTATTTGATCAACTGGTTTAACGGGCTTTACTATTGTTACCTCAACACCATATATTCCGGGTTTTAGTAATGCATGAGCCACAGCTCTATCAACCATTGTTTCTACTTGTTGTCCTACTTTGTAAACTCTACCTGCTTTTATCTTCTCGTAGCGTGCTCTTTCACTAGTTAGCTTACCACTAATAACTATTTCAGCACCTAACGCACCAGCTGCCATAATTCTTCTCAATGCTGCAAATGCTGCTCTTCTGAAGTGGTAACCCCTCTCTAATGCCATTGCCAATCTGAATGCCATAATTCTAGCATTGAGTTCGGGATTCTCTACATTTGTAACAGTTATTTGCGGATTCTCTAACCCAAAATATTTCTCAAATATTTGGGCCAATTGCTTTATTATGGCTCCACGCTTACCTATTATTATCGCAGGTCTTTCAGCATAAATTATGATTCTTGAGCCCAAAGGCGTTCTCTGAATATCTACGCCAGCATATCCTGCTCTATAGAAATTCTTGGCCAGATACTCATCTATTGCTACCTTAATCATAGCCTTTTTTATGAAATACTTCTTAATGTTCACCAAGGTTAAGAGACCTCCTTAACTACTACTTCCACGTGCGTTAATCTACGGAAGCGAGGAGTGGATCTACCAAATGCGCGGGGCATCCACCTCTTAAGTATAGGGCCCTTATGTGAAGCTATATGTATTATCTTAAGTTTTTTGGTGTCTAATCCCTTCTGTTCAGCATTATTTTCAACGTTTTCCAATAATCTTAACAAATATTTGGCTGCTTTTACAGGATATCTACCTATAGGCCAGCCCCATTTGTCTGCTAACCCTTTTCTATGAGCTTGCTTACCTTTATATCTGAAGAAAGGTACAGGTTCTTTCAATTCTATAACTCTTCTTAAATATTCTTTTGCTTCTTGAAGCATCATACCTCTAATAGCCCTAGTTACCTCGTACATTATCTTAGGTGATACGGGTACATCCCATATCATAGCTTTAGCTATCTTTTCCTCATCCATATACTTTACTGAATAGTGCCATGTCGGCATACACGCCACCACTCTATAGTCAGCCTTGGATGATTGCACTTAAGGGTTATAAAACTACATGCTGAGAATATTATGTGAGGTAGCCTTAAGACTTGGATGCACATGAAGTAGATAGACAACACGTAGTTAGGATATGTAGAGAAGAGTGTATTGAAGCAGGTTATAGCGGTGAAGCATTTATTGAATGCGTAAAAGAATGTGTAAATAGGTATTCCTCATCCAATTGACTTTAGACAGTAAGATTATTCAATGCATGTTTTCAGCTTCAATGAAAACTTTAGGTACATAGTCTAGTAAATCTGTTGCAGTAATACGTTCACCTAAGGTATTCGTTGCAAGCTCTCCTGCGCGTCCATTGATGTACGCTGCTATTTGTGCTGCTTCGTAAAGATTCACTCCTCGAGCTATAAGTGATGCTATTATCCCAGAGAGAACATCACCAGTACCCCCTACACTCATAGCAGGAGTACCAGTCTTATTCAATCTATAATCTTCACCATAACAGATTACGTCTATATGACCTTTTAGTAATGTTATTGCATTATAAGTTTTAGAAGCTAGTATACATTTCTGGATCCTATCCTGTAATTCCTCCTCTACATCTAAGTTTAAGAGGATACTTAACTCCCTTCTATGAGGTGTTAGAACTACTTTACCCCTGAGATCTATGTTTGCTCCTGCCAGATGCTTAAGAGCATCAGCATCTACTACTATACCTTTAATGTCATTCCTCTGTACTAAATCCTTCAATACACTCAACGTAAAAGTCTTTGTAGATTCATTTAATCCTAAACCAGGACCTATAACCACTGAATGAGGTCTTAGCTTCTCCACATAACCCAATACTTCATCAACTACCTCTTCAGTGAAGTACTCTCCTTTAAACCCATATGATATTATGTTTGGTGAGTAAGATGCTATTATATTAGCTACACGTTGTGGAGCTAACACAAAGGCAAGATCTGCACCGGTTCTCAAGCTAGCCATGGCCGCTAATGCTGGAGCACCAGTATATAATTCTGAGCCACCTATGACAACTATCCTTCCACCTACACCTTTATGGGCGTCGATGGGTTTGCGCGGAACCTTTACCTTAACATCTCCAGGTCCTACATATATTTCAGCTTCCGGCGGAATTCCTATATCTACTACAATTACTTCACCAACATACTCGCGAGCTCTAATTAAACCTGGTTTTATTTTATGGAAAGTTATAGTTACATCAGCTTTCACAGCCATACCTGCTACATGCCCAGTATCCGGATCAACACCCGTAGGAACATCGACTGCTACCTTAAACCCCTCACTTTCATTAAATAGTTTTATAGCCGAAGCTATTGGTTCCCTGGGTTTACCCTTTACACCTACACCTAACATGGCGTCTATTAGTATATCTGATTTCAAGGGTTCATTTATAGCATCGAGCCGTAATAATTTCACAGATCTATCCATATGTTTTATTATATTCAAATTAAAACGCGTATCTGGATGTTCTATTTCATTTTCACGGTATACAAGAATAATGAATACTTTAGCACCCATCGATGCCAAGTGCCTTGCTGCTACCAGCCCATCTCCGCCATTACCTCCTTTTCCTACGAAGATATATACCTCTTTGTCTTGTACATCTCCATTCATTCTGTATTTTATGTAATCGGCTACGCTCTTGCCGGCATTTTCCATCAGTAGCAATAACGGAACTCCTAACCATACTGCATTTAACTCATACGCCCTTATATCACGTACTGTAGCTATATCTTTACGCTTACCTACATACTTGTAGTCTTTACTCATTATTACACCATCAAAACATTATTGGGACCAGTATTATATAACTACATGAACACTCAGCTATTGAATGGTGTTCTACTTATAAAGTGATGATACTGCATAATGTCTTACAGGTATCTTAATAGTTGGACTAATCTCAGCTATTTTTTCTACTATCTTTTCTAATTCATCACGCAGTATTCTCCTAGTACCTTCTTTCTTTATTATCACATAAGTACTGGGAGAGTACTTGAGTAATGCAGCACGCCATTCTACCATGTTACCATATATTTTAGTTATTAGTATGTACTCAAATCCTTTACCATGTGTACTAGTCGCTGGAATAATCATTATTGCATAAACTTCTTGTGTTGTATGAAAACAGAATAGCTCATCATATATCTTAAAATCCTTCTTGCTCAACAAGTTCAATGTGTTAGCATCAATAAACAATACTCTATCATTATTGGTTGTTAAATAACATATTTCCCTTAGTCCAACATCTGGTATCAGTTCACACGCTTTTCTAATTACGTCTCCATATGTTAAGGCCTTACACTCATATTCTGGATCCACTATTTTTATCTTATTCAATTTCGACGTCCTCAAAGTATCAGTTACATATAGTAAACCCTATTGAAGTCAAAAGTTAGATAAATTAATGCCTTCATGTGTAGAATATGCTTGCATAGCTTATAAACAATGATGTTAACAAAAGAAAATCGATTATTTATGCCGTGACTTAACTACTTAACCCTTTGCTACACCTATAGGTCTAAGTCTCGCTACAAGTTTAGCTATTTTAACCTCGTGAGCAACCAAAGCTACTCTATCAACATCCTTATACGCTTGTGGAGCTTCTTCGGAGACTACTCTTCTTGTAGCAGCTCTTACGTATATTCCTCTATTACTAAGTGATGATAGTATTTCTGAGGCACTAAATCTTCTAACAGCTGCTTCACGTGACATCCATCTTCCAGCACCATGTGGGGCCGAATACCAGGTTCTTGCTCCCTCAGGTATACCTACCATTACGTAACTTGCAGTACCCATTGAACCAGGTATCAATACTACTTGACCTATTGATTGATGGTCTTTAGGTATCTCTGGATGCCCTGGTGGGAAAGCTCTTGTCGCGCCTTTCCTATGCACTATTAATTTCATTCGTTTACCGTTTACAACATGTTCTTCCAATTTAGCTATATTATGTGCTACATCGTATATTATTTGTAGGTCCAGCTTATCTGGATCCGTATGGAATACCTCTCTAAAGCTTTCCCTTACCCAATGCGTTATAAGTTGCCTATTAGTCCATGCATAGTTAGCCGCTGCACTCATTGCAGCAAAGTAATCCTGCGCTTCCCTAGTATTCCAGGGTACACTGGCTAGCTCTCTATCAGGTGGTCGTATACCATATCTCCTCATAGCTCTTTCCATTATTAGCAGGTAATCACTCGCCACTTGATGTCCTAATCCTCTAGACCCCGTATGTATCATTACTGTTACCTGTCCTTCACTTAAACCTAAATGTTTTGCAATTTTTTCATCATAAATCTTATCTACTATTTGTATTTCTAAGAAATGATTACCACTACCTAGTGTACCTAATTGAGGAGCTCCTCGTTCCTTAGCTCTACGTGATACTTTTGATGAATCAGCTGTTTTCATAGACCCCTTCTCTTCAATATGTTCAGGATCATCAGACCAGCCATATCCTTTATCTACTGCCCAATATACTCCTTCATCTAGAACTCTATCCAATTCGCTTATGCTTAACCTGATCTTGCCTCTACTACCTACACCACTTGGGACGTTACGGAATATTGTATCAATCAATGCTTTTAATTTGGGTTTTATGTCTTCGTAAGTTAAATTGGTTCTAAGCAGCCTAACACCACAGTTGATATCATATCCTACACCACCTGGTGATATTACTCCGTTTTCGTCAACACTCATACCTGCGACTCCGCCTATAGGAAAACCATAACCTTGATGTCCATCGGGCATAACATATGATGCTACTTGTATACCTTGAAGACAAGCAACATTAGCAGCTTGTTCAAGAGTTAAGTCCTCACGCATCTTTTTAAGCAATAGATCATCAGCAAATATAATTGATGGAACTCTCATACAATTCTTGTATCCTTTTTCTATTATCCATGTATACTTATCTATACGTTTTAATGGAGGAACCATGATATAACACCAATTTACCTTAGCTAGTTAATTACTACTCAAGCTTAGCTTTAAATATTTTTGTAATATCTGAACAATAAACGGGAGGGACATGCCTACAACTCTTTACATACTACGTGTACTTACAGAAAAACATTTATTGCTACGTGTAAAGCTCCTTGAAGCCTTAATATCTGATGGAGCTGAGGAACTACATAGAGAACTTGAGAATTATTCACAAATGTTAAGGTTAGCTTCGGAGGAGGGAGAGACTGAATATCTAGAGGAAACAGAGGTAGCTTATGATCATAAAGTTCATGGACGATTATTCTCTGATAGAATTATTAAAATATTATCTGCATTATCTTCTAAGAATTTTAACAGTATCTCTGAATTGGCACGATTTCTTGGTAGGGATGTAGCAAATGTATATAAGGATTTAAAATGGTTAGAAGAAATGGGATTCGTTTCCTTGGAACGTATAGGTAAGAATGTTATACCACGTTTACTTGTGATAGAATATGGTATTAGGTTACACTAGGTATGCATAGAACCGATTTAACCTATTATTTATCCTAAGCCACCACATGCTTAAAAACATAGTAATATGTTATTGCAATTATGGTTTTAGCATCCTTAATTCCTCTATTATTTATTGCGTCAATTGCTTCCTTAAAGTTTAATATTATGATGTTACCCTTGGTTCTTGTCAATTCCTCTAATTTTATCCTCTTGAAGTCTGTTGCCACAAATAAGAATACTTTACCTTTACTATAATCTGGGAGTGGATAGAATTCTAATACCTTTACTACTCTCCCAGGCTTCAATCCTATTAGTTCCTCAATAACTCTTACTGCTGAATGTTCAGGTCTTTCTCCAGGTTCTAATGTTGTTGATGGGACCTCTAACGACCATTCGCCCAATGCTGGTCTAAACTGCTTAATGAATACTATTTTGTTTTCATCTATAACTGGTAGAGCCGAAACAATATTTTTATGTTCGACAACTTCTCTAATGATTATTCTTCCATCAGGTAGTTGCGTTCTTAGCAGGGCTAGATTTAGTTTTCTTCCTTTGTAGACATATTCAGTTGCTCGCTGCGACATGGCTAAATCCTGGAGTATATTTTGGCTTTCTTAAAACTAACACCTAATTAAAGTATGATTTCGTTTAGAGAGACCCTTGTGTTAGTTTAAAGTACTTGTTTATTATCTTTTTCACTATGCTGTAAATGTTACTACTAACATAGAAGGTGTGTTTAGTTTTTCTTGTTTTTATTTCAAGTACTATTAAGTTCTTTGCATTACCAGTTTTTGCTTTATACATACTATTTGGTTTTCTTCTAGAAGGTTTCTCTAGTCTTATTGATACTATGTCTTCACGGGATATGATTATTCTATCACTTATACAGCTTTGTCTTCTCTTACTTTTAAGAATCCTATATATTTGTAATTCAGCTTGCTTGCCTAGGAACTGTCTTAGCCTCGAAGACTTGTATTCACCTATGTATATTATCTCTATGCAATTACTTCTAAATACTATATCGTAGTGTTTCTCGCTAGGCCCAGGTACTATTGCACTTCTTATAACTCCTAGTACATCACTATTGTGGTTGCTGGACATGAGTATTCATACCCTGTGCTAAGGACTTATAATGCTAATATACCCTAATATACCTTTATAATGACTTAGCTGGTGGAGAAGGTTAATATGGTGATAATAGAGAATACTAAGGTATCACAGGAAGTGGTAGAGGACTTAGATCGGAAGAAAGTAGTGGAGGTTCTAGAGAAGAAAATTAAGGAAATATATGGTAGTGTCATAGGAGCTGGAAAGCCAGTAAGAAATCCAGACTTGATGGTAAGGGAACTGAGAAGTAGATTTAAGTTAATTGTCCCTAAACACGTTGTATCATTAACAATAGCCGCCTTCCTTAGCAATAGACCAGTATTATATGAAGGACCTCCTGGTACAGGTAAAACAGAGATAGGAGAAGCCATATTGACTCTATGGGCTGGTAAATCAGCATTTGTCTTACCTTGTAGTGCTAGCTACGACGAATACAGAGTAATAGGTGATTTCCATCCATTAATGGCCTTGAAATACGGATTTAATGAACAAAGCTTTATCCCACGACCTTTGCTAGCAGCTATAGTATTGGATACTGGTGTTTTAGTAGATGAAATAAGAAGAAGCAATGAGGAATTCCAGAATTTACTACTAGATATAATAGATAAAAGGAGAATTATTGTACCAGAACTAAAAACAGTATTTAAGGCTAAAGGATTAGGTTTCCAAGTAATACTTACAAGTAATCCCGAAGATATAGGTCAAGGTGAATTAAGTGACGCATTTCTTAGAAGAGTTGTACGCATAAAATTTGATTATCCTAGCCGTGATGTAGAGTATGAGATAATTAAATTAAGAACAAGTCATATAGATGTAAATATCCCCGATAACTTGTTATCTAAAATGATTGATGTAGTAAATATACTGAGGAAGCAAGCTTTACATAAACCTGGTCCTGCAGACTCAGTGTTATGGGCAACAATAGCAAAATACGTAGCTAATATTGCTGGTAGAAAAGTGGTAGATGTGAACGATGTAGTTGAAAGCGCTCCAATTGTCCTAGTTAAACGAGGAGAGGACGAAGACGTAGTAGTGGATGTTGTTAGTAAAGTCTTCGGTGTAAGTCCTTGGAGAAAATAATTAACTTGTTATCAAATATAGTATACAATTTAAGATCTTATGGAGTTAATGTAAGTGTAGCTGAGATACTCGATGCTATTAATATGATTAAAGCATACTGTCTTATTAATAATATAAGTAATCCAGATGAACTAGAATTAAATGAATTAAAACATATTATAAAATCCGTCTTTGTGAAACGAGATTATATTGATAAATACTTCGAAGAAGCTTGGAGAAAGACCACCATAGGTGTGCAGGCAACTAGAAAACTATTTGAACAAATAGAAAGTAATTTATGCCGATTAAAGCTCAGCTACGGATCAAAATTTAAATCCATAAACAAGGTACTAGGCAAAGCTCGGACAAAAAAGGAGAAGAAAACCCTTGAAGCATTATTTGCCGATTTACAAAGAATAGGAGTTATAAAGAAATACCGTAAAGGGTACTTTGTTGTAGATAAGAGGACTGCACATCAAATAGCTGCTAGTCTTGCAAAGAAAGGATATAGTGATATAGAAGAAGCAAGTAAGGATATAGCTATAGAGCTTCTAAAGTCTATACCACATTATAAATTATCTAAAAACATACACTTATACATACATGGAGGTATAGAAAGAGATCGATTATCTCAAATATCTACACCTAAGCTCTTAGAGCTAGGCTACTATGTTCATAAAAAAGGTGATAAACATTTCCTAAAGGAGATAGCTGATGAGCTAAAGAATAGAACTTTTGCAGATTATATCACTGAGAAACATATACAATTCTTAAAAGATACAGGTTTATTAACAGATAAAAATATTCTGGAGATAATTCGTTATAAACCTAAATTGCTAAAAAACCTAGGAAGCATATTAAAGAGTACTGGAATAATTGATAGGATAATCGAGAATACAGATATTAGTGATTTAGGGGATATTCTACCTCATATTATAGATAGCATAGATAACAAGGTTTTAGAAAACCTAATTGAGAAGCTACCAATAACTCAATTACATAAATTACCGAGAAGAATTCTTAATAGAATAGAAGATGAAAATCTTAGAAATGATCTAAGAATAGCTATGGAGGTAAGCGAAGCACTTAACTATATAACATCAAGTCAAGTAGATAAGGATAGGGTAGAAGCATACAAGTATTATGCTGAATATATTTTATCAAAGGTTACAAAAGTTACTCCTAAAACAAACATAGGTTATAAGGCATTATCTTTAGCCAAAAAGCTCCAATATGCTCTTACATCGAACACCGTTGGTGAAAGCTATGTCGAAAACTTACTAATAGAAATAGCTAAGAGCATGAATTTCGTTGAAACATGGAATCTACTAAGAAACTTGTACAAGGTTTCAGATGCTAAATGGAGGAATAGAATAAAGCGATTAGCTTATAGGTTATGGATAAAACAAGCAGGATACATAAAATCTTATATTTACAAAGGATGGACTAAGAGTAGAATTAAAGGAAGAATAGATGTAAGAGAAACTCTACTAAACATAACTAGGTTCAAAAGTAATCCCATAGTATACAGGGATAGAAACGAACTGAAAGATGTCAACCTTGTAGCGGATATTAGCGGTAGCATGAATAAGTATTCTACATGGGTTCTTTTAACAGCCTCTGCTTTTATAAAGAACGTTAAACGTATAACATTATTCCATTCTGATACAATAACCATAGATGTACAAGGATCTAGACACATTGATTTATTAATAGACTATCTCTTAACACTAGAGTTTCGCGGATATACAGATATAGTTAAAGCACTTAGGGAGACCGTTAAAGGAGCCAGAACACATAGAATTATCCTTATATCAGATCTAAAACAAACAGTTAAGTCCGATGAAAGTGTGAGTGACATTATAATAAATTTAGTATCCAGAGGATGGAGTATAACAGTTATAGCACCCTTGTCAGCTGATGAAACAGTTGTACATACTCTTCATGAAAGTGGTGTACCAGTATACTTAATCGATAATCCGCTAAAGACTCCATTAGTATTCTATAAGGTCTGGAGAAGTCTTAAGTGATAGTAATTCAAGAGTGTATATTAGCGTGCATAAGAACTATTTTAATTTAATAGGCTAAGATAATGAAGATTAAAACTCTAGTTTCACTTTAATGCTACGAATAGCGAGCTTCTTGTTGCCTTTAGTCCTGGCTCACCATGTTCTACTTTCTTGCACGTGGGACTAAACTCACCTAAGTAATGACCTATCATTTCTGGTGTTATCCTTACTGGAATGAACTCTTTACCATTATATACTGCAATTGTTAAACCCACCATCTCGGGAAGTATTATCATGTCCCTTACATGGGTTTTAATTACCACCTTTCTACCTTGAGCAATCAATCTACGTGCTTTCCTTATTTTTTCTAGAAGCCTACGTTGAGCTGGTGTAAAACCTCTTCTTATACTACGCCTTGCTCTGGCGGGCAAGAGTTTTATCAAATCATCCATAGGCATAAGCAATAGTTCTTCAAGGGAATAACCTCTATACCTAAATTTCCTCCATTCAGGAGGAATCTCCATACCTAATATTTTCTCTAAGCTCACACTTGTAGTTGTCGTACTTGGACGTTTAGTTGCACTAGCCAAATCATCACCCTCTAAGCTATACCTATTGGAGACCATTATAATCCTGCTTTAAAAGGTTTAGGTAGGGGAAGTATTTAAACCTTAACTTGTTTACCTATCTCCTAGGGGATGAAGAAGCTGACCTGCAGTGAAAAACTAAAATGATCGAAGAGTAGTCCCGCTGACCCATACCATCTAGTGGTGTACATTTATGGGCAAAAAGAAAAGCATGATTAGAGAACTCATAAACAGAGGGTTTTGGAGTAATGAAAAAGAACACTACGAACTAGTTATAAGGCATAGAGGCGTTAAAGACAATAGGCTTGTGATCAAGCTATCAGATATTAAAGAAATACACGGCGGATATCTTATACTAAATAATTCGTGGATACCACTACATAGAGTTGTAGAGATAAGATATAAAGGCAAGATCATATTTAGTAGGACACGAGAAAATATAAGCTTAGTAGGATAGATAGATAAACACAAGATAAGTAATTATATTTAAAAAAGAAGTTGATATTGAAGTATATTCTAATTGAAGATCGTTAGCCTACTGGGTAGTCGTCGGGTACTTTGGCTCTGAAGTACTTGCCTGTCTCTGGGCTCTTGAATAGTCCGATCTTTACTCCTTTCCTGCCTTTTGGTGCTAGTACCCATGCCTTAACTGGAGCAATTTCTACTTCTTTTCCTGTGGTTGGGTCCTTTACCTTTACGGGTGGCTTGCTCATAGATTACACCCTCTAACCTTTGTTTTTCCTATGTATATGATATGTTTCCTATAATAGTAAGCGTTATGGTTAAGGTTATTTGAGTCACCTTATAGCATATTCAAGGTATCACTTAATGTATAATTAAAGGTTTTCTTTAACATAACCTTATCTCTTGAAGTAATCCCAAGGGAATGACCCATTAATGATATTGATGTGTGTAAATCAATATAGAAGCTTAGGCTAACTGAAAAGTATGTATGAGTTAATACATCATTAAACCTTTTAAACACGTATTGTAGGTATATCCAACGAACAAGGGAGGTAGCAATGGGAAAGCGCATACTTGTACAGAGAATGGGTCGCGGAACTTCAACATTTAGGAGCCCAGGACATATTCATATTGCACCAGCTAGGTATCCTCCGCTACCATCAAATGAAACATTTAGAGGTAGAGTTGTAGAGCTAATCCATGATCCTGGAAGATACGTGCCTCTAGCGCATATAGTACTCGAGAACGGCGTTGAATTCTATATACCAGCCGCCGAAGGTATGTATCAAGGCCAAATAATTTACATAGGCCCAGACGCGCCAATAAGCAACGGTAATATTCTCCCAATAGGTAAGATACCCGAAGGTACACAAGTATATAATATTGAAATAAGGCCTGGAGATGGAGGAAAACTTGCCAGACAAGCAGGATCATATGCTATAATAACTGGTAGATCTGGTAATAAAACAATTATACAGCTGCCTAGCGGTAAGACGGCAATGGTGCACAATGATAGTAGAGCTACCATAGGTATCCCAGCTGGAGGTGGAAGAATAGAGAAACCATTACTTAAAGCCGGCAATGCTTATCATAAGTGGAAGAAGAAAGCCAGAAAATGGCCTAGAGTTAGAGGCGTAGCCATGAATGCTGTATCACACCCACATGGAGGAGGTAGACATCAAAGCCCAAGCTTCCCAACAACTGTAGCTAGAGAAACACCGCCTGGAAGAAAAGTAGGACATATAGCTGCTAGAAGAACAGGACGCAGGAAGGGCTAAACCCCTATTTTATATGATGATGAGCCCTGGGTACCTGATAATACTACATGAAGATGCATGAGCGTTCTGATTTTCTCTCCTCTCCTTGTATTCTTTGATAAACAACTATACTTTTAGACTAAACCATATCAGATGAAGCTTTTTGGGAGCACGATGGTATTATCACCTTCTATCTTGAAAACCCTATTAGGATTACATGATGACAAAATAGATACCAGTGGTTTGAAGCTACATGTAGGCAGCATCTACATCACAGTCGGTAAGGGCACATTAGCTAAAGGAGAACGTTCTATACCTAGATATGTTAAATTAAAATCAACAAATGGTGTATACATACTTGAGCAAGGTGCCTATATTGTTAGGTATGCCGAGTACATAAGAATACCTAAAGGCATGATAGGTCTGGCGCTTCCCAGGTCTAGTTTACTTAGAATGGGGGCTACTATACATACAGCTGTATGGGATTCAGGGTATGAGGGACAAGGTATAGGTCTATTAGTTGTTTTTAATCCATTCGGGATTGTGTTAGAAGAAGGAGCACATATAGCTCAACTAATATACTTTAAAGTCGAAGGAAAACCTAACGTATATAAGGGTATATACCAAGGCGAAAAGGAATAACTTTAGAGCAAGCCTAACTTTGAAGCTATGTCTGATGCTTTGTATTCCTTAGCTAATTTCACATATGCCTTCTTCTCTCCTCTAGGCGTAATTAACGTATTGACTTTTTCTACTTTAACGTTGAACAGTTTTTCAACTGCATAACGTATATCATGTTTTGTTGCATCTCTCGAAACTATGAATGTTAGCGTATTGTGTTTTTCTATTAGTAGTAGTGCTTTCTCTGTATGCAGAGGCCTAATAATTACCTTATATGGATCCTTCATATAATAGACACCTCAAATCTTTTTGCTAGACCTTCTAATGCTGACTTGGTAATTAATGTTAATCTACCAGGCACGCCTCCAGGTGCTAAGTGTAGTATATTTAAACTCAATGGTGTGGCTACATCTACACCTGGGAAGTTATCTAGTACATCAGCCACGGGGGCTTCATTTGATGATATGATTGCTAATATGCTTTTCGGTTTCTTATACCTTCTGCCTCTCATTTTACCCTTACCTGCACGTATTCTTGTCCTTTTCTTAGCTCTCATTACATCATCCCACAATCCTAACTTCATTAACACTTCTCTTACTTCTCTAGCCTTACTTAATTCTTCAAAATCATCTACCACAACAACTGGTAGCGTATCCCTAGATACTACATGGCCACGTTTCTTAACTAATTCAGGTTGAGATGTTGCAGCTAATGCAGACATTATGGCTAGTTTCATTTCTTTCTTGTTTATTTCCTCATGTATCTTTTTCTCAGGTGTTGGCGGAAAAGCTAGTCTACCACCAACAGCTGAGTTTATTAGGGCTGCTCTACCCGTACCAGGTATCCTAGGTACACGTGCTATTCCAAGTCCTACACCAAAACTTCTAGCAGATGTACGTTTACCTGCGAGAGGATCTCTACCCTTAGGTTGAAGCCTTGCAGTAAATGCGCTATGAAATGCACGTCTAATTAGATCTTTTCTAACAAGTATTCCGAAAACTTTCGGTAATTTTATCTTTCCAATTACTTCTCCTTTTAAATCGTATATAGGTACTTCTGGTGCATCTTGAATGAGTAAGATCATTGTAGCACCTAACATGCTCTCACCTAATTAAATGTTAGACTCCTTGTTTGCTTTCCAAGCTTATGTAAGTTATTGTGGGTGGACCTTCGGGTGTCCAAGGAGTCTTACGTATAGGGTGTCTTAATATCACTATTCTTTTTCGAGGCCCAGGCACGCTTCCATGCAATATAATGTAGTCGCTTCTAATTATTCCATAGCCAAGGAATCCTCCTTTAGGTGTCACTTCATAACCGTTGCTTCCTATTTTGAGTATACGCTTATTATATTCCGTTCTTCTATGGAAGCCCATCTGACCTGGCTGGGGCACGGGGCTTATGGCGCCTATGCCTGGGCTACGTGAACCTACTTTCCTACTACCCTTCCTGTGTTTATGCCATCTAGGTAATTCTTTTACACCAAACCTCTTTATCACTCCTTGGAAACCTTTACCTTTAGTTACAGCAATTACATCAACGAATTGTCCTTCACGGAATACCTCGTTTACTCTTACCTCATTACCTAGTATCTTCTTTGCATATTCAAACCTATCTTCTATGCCTGTACCCCCACCTATCTTTATCTCAATTAGGTCGGGTTTTTTCTTACTTAGGCCTCCAGTTAGTTTTGGTTGAGTAGCTGCAATCACACGTATATCTGCTATTTTATTTAGGTTCTCTTCTATGAATGCCAATTTCTTGTCAGTATCAGATACCTTTAAGGTAGGTATAGCACGATTAATTTCTAGTTCCTCTGGTGGTTGTGTCCAGGCTTCTGTGAACGTTAGTAATCCATAGCCAGGTTTGTAGTAGTATGTCCTTATAGCTAATATGAACATTGGTGGAGCTTCTAAAACAGTTACTGGAGCAAATATTTCTCTATTTGGTGGTATTAGATGAGGTTCAATGTGAGGCCTATCATCAATCATGTAGACATGCGTCATTCCGGCTTTATATGCCGCGAACGCTAGCAACAATGGTTTTTCCGACTCTACCTCTGGCCAACTCCTTATACGTGGTACTATACTACTAGCTCTTTTCCTAGGCCTTAATCCTAAGCTTCCACGACGTGGTGCTCGCTTTTTCCGTGCACCCATTACTTTACACCCTTATTACGCGGTATCAAGGTTAAGTTTCGGGGGCTTATAAATAATATTGTTTATTTCTCAACCACCTTTAGTAATATAGTCAATTATTGCAAGTGCTATAATCAATGCTTCTTCAGTACGTATAGTTCGTACACCTTGGTCTATAACGAGATTAATCACGTAATTAACATTATTTAATTCAATACCTAGTTTAGGAAATATCTCTAGAAGCCCCTTACGGGGTGAACCGAAAATCAAAGCAATACCTTTGCTTTTCTGATAATCCTTTCTTAATTGATGCTCTACATTTCCCACGTATTGCCCATATCTACTCGTCGCTATTAATAAAATCTTATTTGCTTTGAGCTGCTCAAGATATTCCTTTAAATTATTGGTTACTTTAACCTTATAGCCTATGTAATAATTATGATTGATAAGTATACTCACCCTTATAGGATTAACCTTGGTTATTTTAACTAATACTATATCACCTGCCTTGAGTATTTTCCATAAGTCATTATCTATCCGTACTGTAATCTCATTTTCTAAACCTATGTCCAATACTAATTGGTGTTTACTTGCCGACAGAACTAGGCCTGCTCTTATCTCGCCCTCTGCAACTTTACGTGAAGCAATATGCGTTGCTACTATTTGTAATGGATTAAGTATACCTACATATTTCAAAGTGTTCTTTATTGGAACAATCTTTTTTCTCAGGTATGGAGGTATACGTAAATATTCAAGGATGTCAATAAAGATTCTTTCATCATTCTTATTATGCATAAAAGGATCTTTATAGAGTATTACTTCATCCACTCTAAAAATAGCTAAGGCACGTGCAATCCTTCCAACTATAATTGTTTTTTCTCTTAGGCTAGGAGCAGTCGAAATAGTAGAAAATGGTATTAAAACTAATAGTTTTCTTTTCCTTTTTTCTACTGGATTATTTGTAGCGTACATTACCTACCCTTTTTCTTCTCCTTTCCTTCTGCACCCTTCTTTTTCTCTATATTCATGAATAGTGATGTTCTTTGCCTACCACCCATAGTCTTCACCAGATTATAGGCTTAGGTTTCAGCTTAATTAAGGTATATAGTTCATCATTGATATCAGTGCTTGCACCCAACATCATCTTACATGCTTAGTTTACAGTACACCTTTTATATCTTATCTTGGACACTACTAGTATGGCTGAATCAATCATGTCTCTTAGAGAGGTTTACGCATATAGGATTTACCTATCTTCAGTTGAGAAAGATATTGTTAATAAAACTATAAACATACTTAAAAAACTCGTAGGAGAAAACAACATAATTAACATTAATGTTAAGGAAAGCAAAGTCGTTGATAATTTTTACCTAATAGAGGTTTACTCAACTATAAAAGTAGATTTAAGCATTATAAACAAGGAAATAAGTCATATCGGATTAAATGAATTTAACTTTAAGGTTGATATGGCTTTAGTTAAGAAACCATAATATAACCATAGGTTTCAGCTACGACCGCACTCTTCATCTACTCTCTGTTAAGCCCACCTCTCATCATATTCTAGTTCTGATATGTCCTTGAGAATATTGTATTCGTTTAGTTTAATAATTATATGGCCTAGGGGTGGAGCCCCCGAGTATCATTGCTACCCTTCGGGGTTTGCTCTACTCGGGTTTCTAGGATGTAAATAATAAGGTCAACCTTTTATAAATGCTTAATCTCTTGCGCCATAGCATTGATCACGTTGGACGCATCTATTCTTACCCAAAATGGTGCTCTAGTATCTTTAAGTTTTAATAAGGCTTCACCCACATTTAATGTTTTTAATCTCTGTTTTTCACGCTTAGTTAAAGGAATATATTCAGATATTTTATCTACATATTCATCAGAATTGTATCCAAAAATAACCATATTACTCGTATTCTCTATTATCGATGAAGGAAGATCATCTAATAACTGTGTAGACGATATCAAACCTAAACCAAAACTTCTTCCCTCCCTATATAGTCTTGATAGCGTTGAAAGACCATACTCGGTTAATCGCCATGCTTCATCTATTACTATTATTTTGTTAAGCTTGTTACTATTATGTTTATTTAGGGACACATGCAATAGAAATTCCTTGACGAGGACTATGGATGCTATCAACTGTTTCATTTTCTCAGGATATCCCCTAAGTGAAATCACAGTAAATCCTTTTTGTAACCCTCGTTCTGTAGATCTCTTCATGCTTTTTATTCTGAGTTCATTTATTAAATCGGCTATGTAAAGTATTTCACGATGACCTTTCCTAAATCTTCTAATTACTGTTAGTAATTTATCTACATCTATTCTACCGTATGTTCTATACGAACTAGTTAAGATCTTATATATATTATACTTTTCAGTATTACTTATGTTGAATATTTCACCAAATATAGAAGATAATTCCATAAACCATTTACTTAATAATTCGACATCTTTGTTTAATTCTAGATTAAGTAACTCTTCAACATCTATATCAGTAGTGTATATGTTCTTATGTATAAGCATATTTGTGAGGTCGCCTTTAAAGTCTATTACAACTACATTCCTATCTGTTTCGACAAACTGTGCTACAAATGTAGCTAACAAAGTAGTTTTACCCTTTCCTGTAGGTCCTGAAACTATAAAGTGATGTATAAAATATTTGTCTATATCTATGAATACAGGCAATTGAGTATCCATATCTATTCCTATGTAAATACTGTTGCTTATATTATTAATGTGATAGTCGTCCCGGTATACACGGTTTATTGGTAAGAAGCTACCCAGGGTTGATCCAAGAACCATTACAGAAAACCTTCCCATAAGGATAGAGCGATTGACTATTACTGGAATACCAAATAATCTCTCCATATTTATTCTGGTAACGTTTACATCCATATACTGTCTGATTAGAAATGACATCTCTCGTACTATATTCTCCATTTTATTCAATATATTTTTACATGACGAGGTAACGCCTATTAAAAATAACAACATTATTTTTAATGGTTTATCTCCGCTTAGTAAACGCTTATACATACGTTCTAATAATTCTAGTTTATTCTTAACTTTAGGATTAGTTTGATCAAGGACTAGGAGCATACTTAACCTAGAAATCTCAGACTCTATTCTCTTTAGAACCTCGCTATATAGTAATCTTTCAGGTAGGATTACTAAAGCTATTTCAGCATTCGCATTTAGTAATAACTCTGTTAATCTTTTAGTATAGTTCATTATAACTTCATCATCTGAAGCCAATAGTGAAATAGGAATATTCCTTAGAGCTAATGCACCATAACCTTTACATTTGTCGGCTAACTCATCTATATTCAATATTAAATAACCATTCTTAAATGACACTTTGGAGAATTTACTTTTACTCTGATTACCCAGTTTCTTTACAAGCGTATTTAGAATTCCTACAAGAACCTTTGCCATTATTTACACCTAACTTTGTATTTATAATACATTACAGATGAGAATACACCAACAAGAATAACTATTAATACTGTAAATTTCACCAAAACATTTGAATCTAGCATTATTATTACCAAGAGTAATAATATGTATACAATTGATAGCATTAGTATTTTATCCATAAGATTCACCTTAGGATACTCTGAAAGGTATTCTAGGATATCTCGCACCTAGAAATGAGGCAAATCCGTAAGCTATCATGGTAAGCATAATGATGTACATTGTAGGAAATATTATCGACAACACAGCATAAGTTGTACTTACCGATTCAAGTATTTCATTTAGGCTTTTGCCACCAGTAGCTGATAAAACATAAGGTTTCTCTATGGACTTCGGAATATTTACTTCGGTGTATTTACCTGCCAATTGTATATCTATGCTATATGTGCTACTATTTAATGATATGCTTATTATGTCAATAGTCTTTCCAAACCAATTCAATTTCATAACGTTGTATTTTATAGAAGACTGATTCAATGTTATCTTTAGTAATTGGTAATCATCGGGTAAGGCTATTAGATTATAATACCCATTGTTTTTTACGTCTATTATTAATGATATATCAGTTAGATCTCCTTGCTCACTTATAGACAACAATTTGTAAATTATGTCAGCATTATTTAACACTAATATACCTTTATGGAACTTTACTATACCTGGAACAGTTACGATGCATTCGTAATTTGTTCCTCTGATCTCGTCTGCTTCAATGTAATGAGTTAAGGGATTTATTCTATTCGGTATAGTCTTGAATACTAATCCATAGTATACTATATCAACATAGTATTCCTTTATAGCTGGCAATCCTTTGTTTGGATACGAAGCGTAAACCCATCCATCTCTTTCGGAAACATATCTAGCAATCAATTCCCCATTATCGCTATATACATTCAATATAGCAAATGGTATTGGATCATCATGTAAGGATTTTATAAGTATACGTGGATATGCTACACCATAGTCAATTAGAGTATTGAAAGTCTCAGGAACGGATTCAGGTAAGGCAAGTGTGAGTATAAAGTAAGGCATTAATGGTAAGCCTATGTAAAAGACTATTGCAAATGCTAGTAGACTAGCACCAGCTGTTCTAGCAATTCTGAAAGGTATGGAATACAATAGTATTGATAAAGCTACCAGTTTAGGAAGAAGCGTTTTTACAACAATACTTAATATTATTAGTAATGTTATTATCAACAAACCATACGATAGTATGCTTCTAAATGTATAAAGTATTGATGAAAATAAATATATTCTTAATGGCATCTTAGTAAGAACCGTTAGAAACATCTCTATGAACAATATTAGTGAAAACAACATAGCCCATAATGATTTCATGTGCGATAGGTAACTATCCCAACTAGCACCAAGTAAATCGTATACATAATCGACTAAAAGAATGATGTTGTTGAAGAATAGAACTAGCCCAGATGCAATTATACCATCTACTATTAGCATAGGTGCCCAACGCTTAAGACCATACCAAGGTATTGGAATGGAGTATATTAAAACACCTATGTAATACGTAAGGACTGCAAGGGAAAATGCTATACTGAGCATTGATTCTATCATCAAGACAAGACACCATTAAGGCAATGGTGGCTCGGGAAGTGGAACTGCTATTAACGATATAATATATGCTATGATCGAAAATATTGTGGTACCCATGGCTAACCAGAATGCAGCTAATATGGCATCTTCAATTAGGTCTTGGCCTACTCTTTTTACCCTTATGAATGGAACAGGCGAACCTCGTATAGCCCAGCCTATGACCCATGAAAGTAGGAAAAGTACCCATGCTATAGCAGCTATTTGGAACGTTAGATTCCTTATAAGCTCGACTAAGTCGCTCAAGTTATATAGCACCCCTAGTACTTAGCTTTGCTTAAAAAGTGTTCAGTACTCATAACAGTAGATAGGGTGGTGAAGTGAGTATGCGGTGGCCCATAGTAGTTGATATGAGGTGGTGTCCCAATTGTAATGTACCAGTAATAGGCGGAAAATGTTCAAAATGTGGTGGAGAAACCATCCACTTAAAACTACCACCGCCAGGTGATGCTAGACTAGCATTAAATAGTGATATAGAGAGAATAAACAACGTCTTAAAAAGACAGTTCGATATAGACATGTCAAAGATAGTTAAAAACACGGATAACATAGTCTTAGCAAAGGAGCCATACATAGATGAAAGAAGACGTATAATTACAAGTGGACATAATTTAGGATCAATGTATTATAATCCATATCTAGGTATAGAGCAAATAAAGCCTAGTAAACTATTAACATATATGTTACTACACAATAAATTCATAGATCATGTTGTTATCCATGCAAGTAAAGGTGAAAGCGTATCATTAAATAGAGAAGAGGATATACTAATAGGTGTTGATGGTAAGTACGCGTATGTACTAAGTAAAATAGACCAAGGAAAGTATAGAGTACGTGAAGTTTATAAATTGAATGAAGCAGCCAAAGAATACGAGGAATTCAGCAGAATAAACAACACTAAAGCGACCCTAAATGATGTAATAAAAGCTAATAGCGAGAAATTGATAGAATACGTATCACAGAGTGAAGCTTTCATATACTCTATGGTACATAAAGTCAACAAACCAATTATTTTGTCCTTCTCAGGTGGAAAAGATAGTTTAACTGTATTGCACTTAACTCTTGATACCGGAGTAGAGCCTGAAATAGTATTTAACAATACTGGAATAGAGCTGCCTGAAACAATAGAAACTATAAACAAAGTAGTCGAAAAGTATAATCTAGAATTAAACATAGCAGATGCCGGTGATTCTTTTTGGAAAGCTGTTAAGGTATATGGTCCTCCAGCACGTAACTACAGATGGTGCTGTAAAGTAGTAAAACTCGTACCCTTTGCAACACTTGCCAAGAAAGTTTGGACCAATGGAGCAGTTAACATACTTGGTCAGAGAGCATTCGAATCATACGATAGGGCTCGAAGCCCACGAGTATGGCGTAATAGATGGGTTCCTCACGTACTATCCATTGCCCCAATACAAGAATGGCCTCAACTGCTTCTATGGATATATATAATACAAAATAAACTCACAGACCTATTGAATCCATTATATTATAAGGGGTTCGAGAGAATAGGCTGCTACCTATGTCCTGCAAGCACACTTTATGAGTTCAAAGTGGTCTCAGAAACCCATCCAGATCTTTGGATTAAATGGGTAGAGGTATTGAAAGAGCATGGATGCAACGATATATGTATAAAACTCGGCTTATGGAGATGGCTTGGACCAGCTTCTACGAAGAAACAACTAGCATCTAAATATAAGATAGACATTGATTGGAAAACCGAGTATCAACGATATGTAAGAAACAAAATTACAGCATACAATAAAGTAAACATAGGTAAACGAATACTGCACATAGTCGAATTTGAAAAGAACTTAAATACTAAAGGTATAGAACAACAGCGCAGTATACTAGGATTGAGTAAGAAGAAAGATAATGTGTTAATTAATAATAAATATGTAGTAGTAGTAAATAACAATGTATTAATAATATCAATGCCCGAAGATAACTTTGAATTTGTAATAGATGTTGTTAAGATAGCTTATAGAGCAATGTATTGTACCCAGTGCAGAAGTTGCACACTATGGTGTCCCACAAATGCAATTAAGGTTAATGAGTCCCCTATAGTGAATCCCAATAAGTGCATTAGTTGCAGATTATGCTTGCATGAATGCCCCTTAGCTGAGCTTGCTGTAGATAAAATACTGTCAAGCTTAATGCTTAATCGCTATGATGGATGGCGCCGTGAGGGGAAGATGAGTAAAAGAAAAATTACTAATATTATTAAGATTATTAGTGGAATTGTAGCAGGAAGAGAGGAGAAGTCTAGTATTGAGAAACACCGTAGCCTCGACTACGATGTTACTATTATCAGTAATTTTGATAAATATTAATGTTAGCATATCATTTCTAACATTTACCCTCACAGACATAATCATGTACATAGTACTGATAGTTGCCTTGGGTATATCAAGCTTTGTATTAACAACACTTCAAGATAGTATAGTGTTACCTTTAATTGAGGTAATATTACCATCATTAACTGCAATCATGGTGAAAACATCTACACAAGAAAATATAGTTGAAGAACCAATTACACCAGTATTACCTAATATATTAGAAATCCCTGGAATAGGCTATGTATACCAATTCCCCGTTATAGCTACACTACTTATGCCAATGTTAATATTACTCATAGGTTCAATACTAGGTATCGTATACAAGCTTATCATGGCTAAACTAAAAGGTAGAGAACTCGAGGAAAATCTAATTAGCTTAATAGTCAACTATAAATATATAAAAACTAGGATAAGCAGAGCCCATATGGCATCACTAAACATAGTGTTCACCGGCATAGCATGGTTTATGTTGATACTGTTTGTACTAGTGAAACTAAACCTAGATAGTATAGCTTTATTAATTCTTGATGGACTTCCTATTTCTATTATCACTATACTATTTACATCACTAATACTACCTGTTAACCTTATAGTAGTTTTATTTATGCTAATAACGACATGGTTCTCACCAATAGTCTTAACTGCCTATATTATTGACACAATAATACCTGCCATAGATATTATAAAGTATGAGCACAGTATAGGTGATGGTATAACGCTTGGGTCAATTAAGGCAATATTATCAAAAGCGAGAGGGTTCGAATTAAGTGATGTAAAAATTTTGAAGGAGAGAACAATAATTGCTAGCGAAAATAAATGGAAATGGATAAGGGTGCATAGCACGTACAAGTATAATCCTTACAAACTCCTAAATCCTCATGTATTCATTACTGGTACAAGTGGTAGTGGGAAATCATTTACAACAGCACTTTTACTCAGCAAGCTTTATAGAAGGTTTGGTATAAACTTTATAATAATAGATTACCATGGTGAATATTTTGGTAAAATACAGCAAATAGGTATGGTTGATCCACAAGTAGTAGATGCATCGGTTAATACTCTTAATATACTTGAGCTAGATAATCAGTCACCAACATTAAGAGCTAATGAGTTAGCCGACATAATTAAGAACATATTTAACCTAGGACACCTACAGAGAATAGAATTGCAAAAGATTATAGAGGAAGCATATGCTGAGGCCGGAATCACGGAGGATGAAAACACTTGGTCTATAAAACCAAGTGTCCAACACTTGATATCAGCATATAATAGACTATTAAGTAATACTGATAACGAACAAGAATTAAGAGTGCTAAAAAGCCTAAGACCCTACATACAGTTATTAACTAATGAGATCTTGTCAAGAACCACATTAAACGTGAATGAAATATTTACTAGACCTACAATATTAGATTTATCCAAAATAACTAGTGAGTTTATAAAAAGGGTTTATGTTAGTCTACTACTACTGAAAATATACTATAACTTACCATACCTTAAACCTAACAGATTAGTATACATAGTCATAGATGAGGCACACAGAATTATAACTGAAAACGAAGTAGTATTGTCAAGGCTTTTCGCTGAGAGTAGGAAATATAATATAGGTTTAATTATAGTAAGCCAGAATCCCAAGGATATTCCTAATAATATAATAGCGAATACATCATTACAAATAGTTCTAAAGATAGTGGAACCGTCAAATACCGAGTACGCAGCGAAAATACTTGGAGGTTATAGTATGGATGAACGAATAGATGCGATAAAAAGAGCACTTTATTACCTACCAAAGTATCACGGAATAGTAAAGGATAGCTTAATAAGGGAGCCCCTAATCGTTGATCTAACTTGGAATAATAAAGGTGTAAAAAATGGAGGAAGAAGAACTAACAGTACCTGAAGAAACAACTTCTAAGGAAGCGGAGTACGAGGAAGTAGAAGAAGTACTAATAAGCGAGGAAGCATTTGATACCAACAGCCTTGAACTCCTACTACAAGTAACAGATGTATGGGATAAAGCCCTAGCGGGCCAAATAAATGAAGAAGAAGCAACAACCATGATAAAATCCATTACCTCCGGGTTCAAGAGGGAGAAAACAACTAGACGGAGAAGAAGAAAGACTACGAAGTAAGACGTTACCTAATTAAAACATTCAAACAATATCACATCTAGTACATAGACTCCCTATTGAATTCAACTTCATAACCTAGATCCTTAAGCGCCCCCTCTATACTATCCAATGGCACTCGACGATCAAATACTATGGTTACAATTCTTTTGTCTCCTTCCTTCGCTAATATTACTCTATCAACAACTATATTCCCTCTTATCATATCATCAACCGACTTAGGTGGAGCTAAACTGTCTTTAAACTTCTTCTTCATCATTTCATAGAATACGTCAAAGTTAGCTATGTACCTCTGGGCTTCATCTATATCATTAGTTCTTTTACCTAGTTTTTCAGCTATTATATTTAATAGTTCTCTAGCTTCATCTACTGGTAATGTTACATGCCTATATTTACCCATGTCTATTAGTATAGTTATTTTCTTACTCATATTTACCCCACACAAGAATATTACGCACTAAACTATATATTTTTGGGAATGTAAACAATAAGGTATAGAGGAGATAGAGGTATGAGTTTTCGTGCCGTATATCCAGCAGCTACCAAGTTTAAATACATAGCTCAAACAATCTCAAAGATAGTGGATGAAATACCTTTCACAGCTACACCTGACGGCTTATTCGTCAAAACTTTAAGCAGTGATAAGACAACTATGATAATATTACAAATACCTGTAACCGCCTTCGAGGAATATCAATGTGAGGACGAAAAAGTAACGTTCATTGTAGATGCAGATGAATTTTCTAAAATAAGTAAACGTGGTACACGTAATGATCTAGTTGAAATAGAGTTAGATAAAGAGAATAGAAGACTAAAAATAGGATTCATAGACAAAAAGACTGGTGTAACACGTACCTTCTATGCCGAATTAAAGGAAGGAGTTGTAGAGGAATTAGGTGAACCCAACGTTGAACTACCAGTTATAGCTAGAATGCTTACTGATACGTTCAAAAATGCATTAAGAGACGCAAAAATAGTAGATGAAGAAGTAGAAATAATAGCTGAAGGCGAAGAACGATTAATAATAAGAAGTATCACACCCCAAAGAGAATACTATAATATAATGGAGAGAGATAAAGCATTGATATCATTTAGATCTACTGTAGAAAAAGCTCATGCAAGATATAGCCTAGAACTTCTAGAGGCCACATTAAAGGCCACAACTGCGGCTGAAGCATTAACACTCGAATTCGGGGAAGGACTACCACTAAAACTTACATTCGATTTACCCGGAGGAAGTACGTTAACCTACTGGGTTGCACCCAGAACGGGGTAGTACTAATATAAGTTTACTATCTTTTAGTTGTTTCCAGCTTCTTTAAAAGATCCATTAATACTTTCTCTACTTTCTCCTTTTCCTCCTTTCTTCTCAATTTAATTTTCTGGGGAACCTCCGGATACCATGTGGGTGCTCGACACAATCCTCCTCTATTATCGCAAAATAGGATACAGCAATGTGGACAAACACTTACTCCTGGGGCTAAAGTACATTCACGTACAATAATGTATTTTCCACAAATATCGCATCTAGACCAGTAAATAACCAATGTATCACCTAGCTTATACCTTAATATTTGTAGACCGATAAAATAGTTACTGGCGCCCGATGAAAGATAGCAATCGCGGCGGGGGACAATGTCTCTAAGAACCCCCGCACGGTAGGCTACTCGAGGGCGCCGCTCAAATAAGAGAAATAAAGATCATGTAACCTCAAATAAGCCTAATCTAGTTAGATATTCTTTGAACCTTAACGCATCATCACGCATGTAGACGTTATTAAACATTATATAACATACCTCAATACCGTTCTTCTCAATATCCTTAAGCACATTAACAAGCTTTTCGAAGTCCTCATCAGTATACTTGTACCGGTAATTTACCTCACCTGGACCTATACCATGTAGCCTGAAATAACATAGACGGTTGTTTGATATAATGGGTTTTAATTTAAACGGATCCACTATGTGTATGATGTTTACTTCCTTAACTATAACTTCAATTTTATCTAGATGCTCCTTCCAATTACCTCTAGGTTCCCAGCCCACCAAGTACTGCGGATAGTTCTCATGTATGTATTTAAAGAATTTTAATATGTTATTGAAGTTTATCTCATTATATTTCAATGATGGAGGTGTCTGGATAACAATAATACGGGGATTTAATGGTTCTATGACTTGTATAAACTGCTTCCACGCGTTAAAATTTTGCTGCGTGGGTTTTAGTAACCCGTAATAATCTCTATCTTTAGAGTCAATAGTGATTCCCGCTTTCCTCCAAGTAGGACTTCCAGGACTATGAGTTACGACTTGCCATGCCTTAACAGTGAACTCGAAATCCTTAGGAGCCTCATCCCTCCAACGTTTTAAGGTATCAGGGGAAGGCAGTTTATAGAATGTCTGTTGCACTTCTACAACACTGAATAACTCATAATATCTTGAACGCGACATAGGGAAACCACAACAACCTATCTTAACTCTCAATACTATTACACCCATAAAGGCTTCTTAGATAATAATTGTTCTAAAAATTCTACGATACTTCGAGTACCTCTAATACAATTATACGATGAACAAAGAACCTC
>CAYUVB010000003.1:41723-42850 GCA_964448055.1 uncultured Desulfurococcales archaeon
GTATCTGCTATTAAGACCACATACATACCCTCAACTATATTTAATGATTCTCTAATGACCATTGGTATCGTTATCCTACCCTTGCTATCAACACGTACAATCTCAGTTATCCTCATACTACCCCCCATACTCCCACTATGATTTCTAATTAATTAACCTTTCTAGCAATTGGGTATCAGTAATACACCATGTTTAGAGATGTTCATCACAGCGATGTTTATTGCTCGGTCCGTGGTCCGCTCATCACCACCTATATGTTAGGTCTTAACCAGCATAAAATATTTATAGTCAACAAGATCCTTTAGTTCCTCTTCATGGAACAATGATATTAATGAGACAAACAATCTTACATCTATTTTTACCTTACTTAACCCTAATACTAATGTACGTACTTCTTCAGGGTTTCTAGCTACATCCCATATAACTATAGCATCTTCGCGTCTTCGTACATGTCTTTTTGGAATAAAAAATACCCTAATAATGTCGGGTTGCTCTATTACTTTTTCAACTATATAATCGCTTGTTAAGGGCCGCTCATCAGATACTACTATGATGGGCTTATCTATTATTAATGAAAGTGCTGTGGCTAGACCTATAATTGGTGAATTACGTGTAACTATTAATGTTACCCTTCTACCAGTTAAATCGAGATATAGTTTACTAGCCAGTACTCTAAGAACAATAGGTTCTGATAAGATATTCATTAGGTCTAATCGTTCTTGTCCACTACGTTTTAGTATATACTCAATAATATTTACCTTAGCTGATATATTCTTCCATATGGTTTTTGCCTGCTCAATACTTGGGAGCATAGCGCCTTTTATATACCTACATAGTGCTGTATCGTTTACACCAGTTATACTTGATAGCTCTTTATAGGAATAGAATTGTTTAAGAAATCTAAGAATCTCTATCACAGCAACTTTATATCTAAGATTAGCAAGCTTACCTTTCTCCTCGCCTATGATAAAGGCCTCAGTCATGATAACCCCATAATAATTCCTTTCAGTAATGCGGGAAAATCATCACTATCTCAGACCCGAGTACCTTCATCACCATCATTATACCTTTAAAACACTTTAAGTTAATATATGTAACGGGGATGATCTAGGTCTTAAGAGCTGAAG
>CAYUVB010000003.1:42950-46103 GCA_964448055.1 uncultured Desulfurococcales archaeon
TAAATATAATGTTTAAAGTAAAGAGATGGCTTAGTAGAGAAGAATTCGAAGATCTTATTCAAATAAGCGATTATCTAGGCAGGATGGGAGGATACTCTATATTTAGAATAAATATTGAGAAGATAAAAAAGCAAAACCTATCATACAAAGACGTGATAGCCATACTAGAGCAATCTAATGTAGTATTAGACGAAAAGAGTAAGAAAGTACTTGAGGAAATTATATCTTCATTAAGAACCATAGAGATATTCTGGGATGGCGTATATGTGTACATGAAGCCTAATTTCTACTTAGGATCTATTTATGAAGAAATAAAGAATATGGTAGAATATGATTCCAAACGAAAAATCTTTAAAATTAAACCAATATACTACTTCGACTTGCTAGAAATATTGAAGAATAAGAATGTGAAGATAATAGATAAAACTAATTTGAAAGAAAGTATCCCATTAGGATTCAATGTTGATTTAAAGGTAAAATTACGTCCTTACCAAGAGGAAGCTGTAAAAAGATGGATTTCACGAAAGAGAGGAATAATAGCATTACCCACAGGAGCTGGTAAGACAATAATAGCTTTAGCTATAATATCTAAATTAGGAGAACGAACACTCATAGTTACATATACCAAAGATCAAATGATGCAATGGAAAGACATGATACAAAAATATACTAATATAACCATAGATAAGGTAGGACTATATTATAGTGACGTTAAGAAAATCGCTCCCATCACGATAACAACCTATCAAACAGCATACAGACATGCACATAAGCTAGCACCATTTTTCTCTTTGCTAATAATAGATGAAGTTCATCACCTACCAGCTGAAAAATTCAGATACATAGCCTTAAACATGTATGCTAGACATAGACTAGGTTTATCTGCAACAGTAGTAAGGGAAGACGGAAAACACGAAGAATTATTCCCGTTAATGGGAGGAATAGTATATTGGAAATCTGCAAGTGAACTTGTAGAAGAAGGATATCTAGCAACGTATAGGATAAAACAAGTATATGTAACATTAACTACTGAAGAGAAGAAAAGATTACGAGAGCTTCTAAAGCTCTATAGATTATTTGCTAAAGGTAGAAGTTTCCAGGAATTACTTAAATACGCAAGAATAGGCGATGAAGATGCACAGAGAGCTTTAAGCATACATAGCCGTATTAGACTATTAATCCACATGGCTGAAAACAAGATCAAGGCTATAAAAGAAATAGTGGATAGAGAGCTAAAGAGAAATTCAAAGATAATAATATTCACACAATATGTTGAACAAGCAAAGAGACTAGCTAAAGAGTTAGATGCATTATTATTAACAGGTGAACTAGATGCTAGAGAAAGAAGTACAATACTCGAGAAGTTTAGAAGAAACAGCAAGGGTGTATTAGTAGTTACAACTGTTGGTGATGAAGGACTGGATATACCTGATGCAAATGTTGGTATAATAGCTGCTGGAACTGGTTCAAGAAGACAATTCATACAAAGACTAGGTAGACTATTACGTAGGAAAGATAATAAGAGCGAAGCAATACTATATGAAGTTATAGTCAAGGGTACAAGTGAAGAAATACAATCACGTAAACGGAAAATCTTAGAACTAGGAGAAGTCTTGGAAGGGTTCAGTGAGGTCGATGATCATCATTTGTAATCATTTTAGGGTAGCATCATCATTACCCGTATAACTATACCATATACCAAGCCTATAAATATTAACCTCTATTATATTCCGATACAAATAAGCTAAGAGAAAGTTACACAAAGACAATACACTTGCTTTATCATTAATGTTAAGTAGTAGATTATTACCTACCTTTACAGGTATATCTAGCCTTAAAGAGGATGCATACTCTATTACAGAACCGTCCTTGCCGAATGATTTCATCTGAAAACCCTTAAATCCTAACTTAGCGAAGATCTTATGTAACCTTTGTATGCTAGCTAAGTCCTTACTAAATACATCTAAGACAAAACCCCTTAAACGTATAATTAATGAATCCTCGCACATACGTATGCTTTGAGCTATTTTACTGATAAGACCATCATGGTTGACAAGACCGTGGATACTCCCCAATCGTGCACCAGGCTTACTTTCTTTTCCTTCCATCGTACATATAAATGATATTCTGCCACTACATGACGATGTAGTGAAGAGGTTTATATCTCTATTAATACTCAACAGTATATCGATAAGAAGTTTATCAACAGTACCCGCTATAATTTCATTTCTTAAACGATTATAAAAAACGTTAAACTTGTCCAAGGCGTGATATAACCCTACTCACTTAATTTGCCCAGATACATATATTATACTTCTTAGCAATAATAATGTAATTATCTCCTGAATATAGCCATTCAATTCATTTAGGTTTGTCTCTATAAGAAAGGCTATACATGGTCTACCTAGTATTTCAATGATTATGGGTAGGCTGTCTACACTTACTAAGGGTTTTACCGGCGCCTTCTCATATTCATTTAAGGAGTAAACAGATAATTTTACATCATTCTTAAACCTACATAATATTTCATCAAGTCCATAAGTTATGAAGTGGTCTTTATCTACTAATACTATTTTACCAGAAACATCTTTGATAGAGGTAGTTAGACCCATATTTGAAAGCACTTGAGAACAACATTTACCATAACATATATTTAATTCGTTACCAATACTGACACTCTTATTAATAAGTACATTGTTCAATCCTAAGGACTTATTCACACCACAAATACTAATACTGGTACACCTAGGTGTCAGTGTTTTAGCCCAGATAGGGTCTAACAACTCTATGGTTTTAAGTTGCGGTATTACATTAACTATATGGTTTATGTATTCATTATCAAACACTACGCTACCGTAATTTAGCACTAGAAACAGAGGGCGTAAGCTATGGTTCTGAAGCTTTACTCTTGCGACTACCGGTTCAAGTAAGAATGATACTAAGTAATCTTGACATGTAGCGTTTATGACCTGCTTATAAAATTCTAGTAACTTGTCTATTTCTAACGATAATATATTCTCCAATAACACGATCTTACTGCCACGATTAATTCGAGGCACAAACACCACCGATTATTATGCTCAGCAGCCTGGCTTCAATCATCATAAAATTCATCTCTTACGAGGCTCATCATAGCTTCAAGGTATAGTAGGC
>CAYUVB010000003.1:46203-60560 GCA_964448055.1 uncultured Desulfurococcales archaeon
CTTAGAAACATCGACCCCGACGTGGAAGTAAGTATTAGTAATTCAAGTATAGTAATTCATTGTAAACGTATTGAGTGTAAGGAGACTATTGAAAAGTATCTCAAACTCATACCTAATCTTCGTCCTCATATATTTCTACAAGAATTCTCGCCTTAACATTATCTAGTCTAAAAGGAGGGGGTTCTTCTCCTAAATCTACTGCAAATACAACATTATTACCTAATGCATCTGTGAACCGTACCTCAGCAACATATTTTTTCTTAAAGCCTTTTTCTAAGGACTTAAGTAAAGCATTATATATTCTCGATATAGCCATTTGTAGAGCAACAGGACTTGAGAAATCCTCAGGTCTAAGTTGAATAGAGGTTAATTCCCCTAGAATTTCACCTATTCTTGCTTGGCCTGTAAATATGGATATTCTTTTCTTACTTTCATTAATGCTATTTGCCAAAATCTAAACACCTACTCCACCTTACGCCTACCTAGGTATAAATGGTTTTAGGTTAAAATAGAATGTCTTTACAAGAAAACTTAGAAGAAAAATATTGTTAGCAGCCGCGAAGCATTTTGTATTATTTATTTTTAATATGGTTACTCTTCTTTTCTTACAATGGTTATCTCTATAGTTGATACTCTGCTTTGGCGGCCATCTTGGCTTGTTACTGTTTGGCTACCAATCTTTACTTCTTTAACGTCGATCTTGCCTGGTAGGAATCTGTTTCTTACGATTTCTACTGTGTCAACTGCTTTGCTTATTGCTCTTCCTCTAGCCTTTACTACGATCTCGTTTACACCTTGGTTTAATAATGTTAGAGTTGCTAGTACGTAGTTCATTACGGGTTTCTTTCCTACTAGAACTACATTACTTGGGGTTGGCTGACCAGTTGACATATTTTCTTCCCCTGATATTATTGTATTAGCGTGTTAAGGGCTAGTAAGTGGTTGTATATAAAGATTTCCCTATAGACTCAGCATCTAAAGCTTGTATGCATGAATTACTCTAGCTTTGGAAAAAGGTAGTGAAACAGTTTCGACTACTTGTAAACCTAGCTCTATTAGTGTTGAATATATTTCCTCTTGCATCTTACGCTCGCTTCCAATAAATATAGATAAGGATCCTCCTGGCTTCAGTAACTTTATGAGCTTATGTAGGAAATGTTTTGAGTACAAACGTTTATTTTTTCTAGGGTTAGGGCCACCATCATGAATTATGTGATCGAATTCATCATTTAAGCAATCGATTATTTCTACTGCATCACTGAAAATTACCTTTACATCGGGTAGCCATAATACTTCTTGATATACTTTTATGGGATTTCTATATAACGCTACATATAATATTTCTCCTGATGCATCTATTGTTACGTATATTTTAGGTTTAGCCATATAGTGTACCACATAAGCTGTACGACCTAAACCTGTTCCTATTTCAAGTACTCTTGAGTTATTCGTGACTTTCTCAGGCCAAGCTATGTAGCTGCCTGCATAATTCATTTGAACTATATCGAGTGGTTCACTGCTTTTGTATCCTAAACCACCTGTAATTTTATCTATAAGGCTCACTATTTCTTCGTAACTCAAGTTCCCTACATAGTTATAGCGTTCCTCAACTATTCTACGACTATACCTATTTACATCATCATATCTTCTGCTTAGTAACATATCGCATATATTCAAGGATGCTATTACCCCAGGGTATTATTGGGCACACGGTTTTAAGGTTGCAACATTAATGCACACCATTTCTCATTGGGAAACAATGGTATGGAAACTATTTACGAGAGATTATGCTATAACTGCGGAGGACCTATAAGTTCAAGTAGGTTAAGACAAGGTCTTCCCTGTACAAATTGCCTTAACGAAGACATTGTTACACTTAATCACTTAAACTTTAAGGAAAAGTTAAAGATAGTATACAAACACTTAGTTGAAAAAGGAAAAGCCCACGGAATAATAACCTTAATGGATATCGAAGAAGAAATTGAAGAGTTCACACAATTCTTTCGAAGAATTACAGGTTATAATTTATGGAGTGCGCAAAGAACTTGGACAAGAAGACTATTACTAAATGAGAGTTTCGCTATAGTAGCACCAACAGGTGTAGGTAAAACAACACTACTAATAGTATACTCCATGTACACTGCACTTAAAGGCGGAAAAGTATACTTCATCGTACCTACAAATACTCTTGTAGATCAAGTATATCGAACCTTTACTAAATACTCCTCTAATTCCAATCTCACCATAAATATAATTGCATATAATTCACGCTTACCCAAAAATAAACGTCATGAAATACTACGTAAGATCGAAGAAGGAGAATACGATATACTCATTACAACAGCTAACTTTCTGTCAAGAAACTATGATCTTCTATCTAAAACCAAATTCAAGTTAATAGTAGTAGATGATGTTGATGCGATACTTAGAAATTCTAAAAATATTGAAAGAATACTATCATTACTAGGATTCTCTCAAGAAATCATTAGTGAAGCTCTCAAAGCTATATTCCTGAAAATACAAGCTATGAAATTAAAGACCATGGGTAAAAACGATGAATACCAACGAATACTAGAGGAAATAGCTGAAATAAATGATAAGATACATCTCCATAAATCAATGAATAATATAGGTCAACTAGTCTTAGCAAGTGCTACTGGTAGAGCAAGAGGCATAAAAGTGAAACTATTCAAGGAATTGCTAGGATTCGATATAGGCGGGATAAGTGAGTACATGCGTAATATTCTTGATGCGTATATGGAGTACGAAGACGTTTATACACAACTAAAAGAAATTTACAACAAGCTCGGACCTGGAGGCCTGATATTTGTTTCAAAAGATAAAGGAGTAAAACTAGTCAAGGAGCTCTATAAGGTCCTCCAGGATAGCGGAGTAAGATGTGCAAAGGCTCTTGCTGGATCGAGTTTTATAGACAAACTACAACGCGGAGATGTAGATTTACTCATAGGTGTAGCATCATATTATGGTGTAATGGTTAGAGGTCTTGATGAGCCTCAACGGGTAAGGTACGCTATATTTGTAGGCATACCTAAGCATGTAATAACATTGGAAAAAGCATTAAACAGTCCCTGGAGAATAATACAATTAGCATTACTACTCATGGAGAAGGGCATAGAGGTAATCGACCGAAGATCATTAAACAAGCTCACACAAAGACTAAGTAGTTTAAAGCAGTCAGAGAATCTCATTTTACGTATAGCATTATCTAAAAATGAGGACCTTAAGGGGAAATTGTCTGAAATACTAAATGAGTTAAAGAGTTTACGAGTAAGAGTAAGAAATGAATTATGCGAACTGCTTAAGAACAATGAAAAAATAGTTTCAGAGAACTTCATAGTTAAAAACGAAGGAGGAGTAATTAAGATAATAGTACCTGATATAATGACCTATATCCAAGCTAGCGGTAGAACAAGTAGACTGTTTAAGGGACACATGACCTTTGGTTTATCCATAATAATAGTCGATGACCAAGACTTATTTAATGTATTTATTAATAAAATGAGAAGATACTTCCCTCGATTCAACGTATTACCATTTAACTCTATTGACCTAAATGAAGTAAAAGAAAGAATAAGAAGAACGAGAGAAGATGAAGTAAATGATGATTTTACACCTATAAAGACAGCATTGCTAGTAGTTGAGTCACCTGTAAAAGCTAAAACTATAGCCCGATTATTTGGTAAACCAGCAAAAAGGAGAATAGGAAGATTAATTGTTTATGAGGTACCTGGTTATGTAAAAGTTAAGGATAGAGATACAATGTATTTATTCTTAATAACAGCAAGCTATGGTCATTTAACAGATCTAACAATGAGCAACATAGGTTTCTATGGAGTAATAGTTGACGAAGATAAATACATACCAGTATATAACACTATAAAAAGATGTCTAAAATGTGGATACCAGTTCACGAGTAATGATTATAAATGCCCTCGATGTGGTTCAACGTTAATAAATGATTCTATTGACATAATAAAAGCCTTACAACGACTTGCCTCAGAGGTAGACGAGGTATATATTGCAACAGACCCTGACATTGAAGGAGAGAAAATAGCTTGGGACATATACAATATAGTAGCTGCATATGTTAATAATGTATACAGGCTAGACATATACGAAATCACACGGAATGGAGTAGAAAGGGCATTCGCTAATCCAAGGGGTCTTAGTAATACCCTTGTTAAAGCTCAATTAGTTAGAAGAATTACTGATAGATGGATAGGTTTCTCATTAAGCACTCATTTATGGTCTATCTTTGGATTGAACTGGCTAGGTGCTGGAAGAGTACAAACTCCTGTATTAGGCTGGATAATCAACAGATACCGTGTATGGAAAAGTGAACGTGGATATAAAATACTACTTGACCTAGAGGATAGCATAAGAATATCATTATTCGTTAAAGACAAAAAACAACTAGAAAATATAGTAAATCAAATTGATAAAGGCGTAATAGTAGAAGATTTAATATTCTATGAGAAAAACATAAATCCGCCACCACCTTATACTACTGATGAATTACTTAGAGATGCTAGTATACGTTTAGGTCTTACTGCTGGCAAGGCCATGAAAGTAGCCCAAGAATTATTCGAGGTAGGATTGATAACTTATCATAGAACAGATAGCATAAGGATTTCATCTACAGGTATAGGGGTAGCTAAGAACTATATTTGTGACAAATTACGTAAGTGTAATCTATTTGCACCTAGGACGTGGAGTGATAAAGGCGCTCATGAAGCAATAAGACCTACTAAACCCTTAGATTCAGAAGATTTAATGAAGAGTATAGTTAATGGCGAGATAAATATACCCATACCACTAACAAGGGCACATATAAAGCTATATGATCTAATATTTCGTAGATTCATAGCAAGTCAGATGAAGCCCACCAGAGTACTTATGGCTAAGATTTCTCTAAGAGTTAAAGGATACGGACAAATACAACTTGAATTACCAGTTAAGATCTTAGATGAAGGACACATGTTATTAACCAGACAGAGAATCTATGAAAACGTAATGTCGTTTAAGAAAGGCTGTGTACTGAAGGCAAAGATATACAAGATTCTAAGAGCTTCACCTATAAGTCTCTATACCTATGGAGATCTAGTATGGCTCATGAAGAATAAAGGATTAGGTAGACCGAGTACTTATGCTAAGATACTTGAATCTATAAGAAGACATGGCTATGTAATAGAGTCTAAGAAGAGAAAGTACTTGATCCCAACGAGAATAGGAATTAAGGTATATGAATACCTTACATCAAACTTCCCTGAACTTGTATCTGAAGATACGACAAGGAGACTTGAGGAGACCCTAGACCTCGTAGAGAAGGGAGTTAAAGACTATATGGAAGTACTTAGATCAACGTATGAAACTGTAACATCAACACTAGCAAGAGTTAGCGGTAAAGAGGCATACGTACCTACTTCAACTACTTCTATATCTACTTAACTTAGGTAGTTAGGTAGGCCTTAGAAAGCACGCTTCAACTTTATTTTTATGTAGGATACTCTTCGTGTACCACTATATTCACTTCCTATTTCTACATCTGCTAACTCGATACTATCTCCTAATCTATCTCTAAGCGCATTGTATACTTCTACTGCTTTATTTATCGCATCTCCGCGTGCTTTTAATACAACTTCGTCGACTCCTTGGTTAAACATTACTATTACTGCAAGTACATAATTTGATACAGACTTTCTGCCGATAACGACTGTGTTAGGTTCTACCATTGTAACCCCTAGTCATGCAAATAGAGGTGGGGTCTAAAAGATATTTCCCAGAAACGAATCATGAGTTCTCAGCCGGGATTACAATTCATCATTTAAACTGCTACATGACATTATTGGTTTGTTCAGTGGATAGGGCGGTCATCATAGTATTATTTCTCTAAGCTTCTCAACTATCTCATTGACATCTGAGAGTATATCTTTTTCCCTCTCTATGAGAAAACTTATGTCTGTAAACGTGTAATAACTTGGAGAAATAATGCTTTGGCCACCATAGAACCTAAGTTCTGGTATGCTGAGAAGGGTCGCCTTTAACACCTTCTTCTTGCTGTATAATTCTAATAGCCAAACCAACCTTGACTTGTAGTAAGCTGTTATCTTTATAGGATCCTTATATAGTATCCTTACGTGTTCCCTAAGCACTCTTCTTATGGTATTATCATCTAAAGGTTTTAGTTTAAGTATAGAACTTGCTTCTATACCATATGCTGAAGCGTATACATCCAATATGTTTTTTAATTCTTTTATTTTATCAAACCCTACTCTAAATACTATTCTCCTAAGTTCTTCATCTAAGTCTATTATGGTACTACCTAGATCTTTTATTAACCTTAACGCTCTCGGTAAAACCCTATCCTGTCTAACACTTAGTCTAACTATTAGTGTAATCCTGAGCTCAGACGGGGATAACTCGTTCATCAACTCACACTACCTCGAAGTCATCATCGCCTCCATCATATAATTCACATATTATTGGTCAGAAACACGAGCCTTCAACATCAAATATTCATGCCGCGTGGCGTTCATCATCCCTATAAAAGTATTGGTTAGACAGAGCCTTTAAGCTTCTGCAAAAACGCTGCACCATTCAATGCTATGTAGGGTATCAAGTCCTTTGATACATAGTAGTATTTGGGTGAGAGTGACTGAAGTAAACTTGATGATAGCGATGATACCTTAACTTCGTATGCTTCGTCTATGGGTATCTTCTTCTTAAATCTCTCAATATTTTCTACTATCTCTTTAGGCGTAAAGTATACTGGTATATATGATTCTCCGCTGGCAGGCTTTATTTGCAGCAGAAATGCTTCATTAGGATCAACTGGTGTAAATGATTCGACGAACATCTCATTAGATACTATATGCTTAACATCACGTACTAAAGCCCATCTCCATTCACCTAACTCTACATCCATGAACTGGAAGACTCTGTCAATGCTACCGGGCTTTCTTAGCTCCTTGAGTTTATGTTCTATTGTTTTTGCTGGTAGACCAGTGATTTCTGCAAGTTCGTCAACGGTGAAAGCCATACCCTCGAGATTTCTTATTATAACACCACTTACATCGTGAATCCATGGTCTTATCTCAGGTATTCTCCTTAGATACCCTGCTAATGGCGTTAGAATATTTGGTGATCCTAGGTCTATTATTTCTATTTCGTCTCTACTTAATGCTTCAATAAACTTCTTGGCACCATCAACATCAAAGTAATGTTGCAATACTTGTCTCAATGCTTCATCTGATAGTAATTTATCTTCTTCATCATCAACTCTGCCTATTTTTCCAAAGCTTAATTGTAATTCCTTAAGCATTGCTGCATAAAGTGGCGATCTCTTAACAGCATTATATATCAACTTGTCTATATTTACTTCTTTAAGTTCCTCCAGCAGTTTTAGTGCATCAACACGACTGGTCCTAATAGAGAAACCATAGAATGCTGATCTAATAGATACCTGAAGTGTATGTTTAGATGATACCAGATACATTAGTAGATGCGCTATTGTATTTGCTACTCGTTCACCTAGGAATATTGTAAAGAATACTTCGTCGCCAAGTCTCTCTACAATCATTCTTCTAGACGTGGGAATTGGTATACCTAACTTACGGTAAACACCTACTAAGTTGTATAGCTTAGATAATACCTTCTCAGGAACCCATATATTTGATGGAACCTCAACGGTATTCTTTACCCATATCTCTTCAAGAATGTTACTTGATTCAAGTGCTATTATATCATCTCTCCTAATACCTTCACCTTTCCATAACGGTATTTCTGATTCGTGTGCCTCCGCTTCAATAACGTCTATCCTCATGAGGTTTTCATCTATTGATACAACCTTCCATGTACGTCCTGCTAGTCTAAATACATCACCTACCCTAAGGTACTTATACACATAGACTGCATCTATATCACCTATAACCTTGTCATCCTTCTTAACGGTAAACGCTCTTCTCTCACCTATGAACGAGAAGAATTCTGCAAAACTACGCATCCACCAACGTTTTATACCTTCATCAAAACGCCAAATCTTATAGAATACTGGACCCAACTTTACCCTATCATTATTTACCTCGATAATCTTCATTTCCTCTAAGTACTTTATTAGTTCTATGAACTCTTGGAATGATAAATCTTTAAATGGATACGCAGATTTTATAATCTTATATGCCTTACTTATATCTACTTCACCAAACTGTAAGCACATACCCATGAGCTCTCTAGCCGCTACATCTAACGGCTTATAGAGCACCTTTGAAGGCTCTAGTATACGCTTAATTAGTAGTCTAGCTGTAGCCAATGCCTCCAATACATCCACATCATCTGTACAGATTATTGTACCAATGGATTTATCTCCTATTCTATGACCACTTCTACCAATACGTTGTATTAGTGATGTTACTGAACCAGGTGGGCGGAATTGTATAACCGTTTTAACGCTACCTATGTCTATGCCTAGCTCCAGTGTCTTAGTACATACAACTGTTTTCAACACACCTTTACGTAGTAGTTCCTCTGCTTCCTGCCTCACTTCCCTTGATACAGATGAATGATGTACTGCTACTTCTTTAATACCCATCTTCTCTATTGCTTCATGTAATCGCTCTGCAGCAAATCTTGAATTAACGAATACTAGTGACGGTGGGTCAACATGTTTAAGTATTGTTTTTACGGCATTACTCCATAACTCATTACTTGAAGCATATTCAACGTAGTCTATTTTTACTTCGAAGTCCTTTACGCCTTTGACTTCAATTATACTTCTACTACGCCTTGACGAGCCAAATATTAGGTTTGCCGCTTCTTCCGGGCTACCTATGGTTGCCGATAACCCTATTACTTGGAAATCTTTGCCTGTGAGATCCCTAAGTCTTTCAAGAAGAACAGATAATTGAACACCACGTTTGGTCCCAATGAGTTCATGTACTTCATCAACTATAACCCATTTAACATTAACGTAATGCTCACGAAATCTAGAGGCCCAATCAAGGTCTATTTCAAGGCTTTCCGGGGTTATTATTAATATGTGCGGAACCTTCCTAAGTCGTCTAGCACGTTCGCTTTGAGGTACATCGCCGTGCTTGCGTGCTACAATGAAACCTAACTTATCAGCCCACCACTTAATCCTTATAATCAAGTCATTTATTAATGCTCTTAAAGGCGTGATGTAGAGTACTGCTATAGGTTCAGCGCCTTGTTCAAGCATCATCGAGAATACTGGTATCATAGCAGCTTCGGTTTTACCGTAGCCTGTTGGAGCAATGATTAGAGTATTATGTCCTTTAATTATACTTGGAATACCCTTGATTTGAGGTAGTGTGAGTTCCGACCAACCACGTTCCGCTATAAGTTCTCTAACCCTAGGATGCAGTAGCTCGAGTATCTCTTTACCATTATTCATATACTATCACCGAGCATGTTGACATTCTTTCACTCTCTCCCCGTTTGCCTACCCATTCTCTCTAGTATACTATACAACCATAGCGATATCCTATCACCCACACCCTTTAAAAAGCCTAACGGGTACACAAGCCAACGGGAAACATCGTTGACGGAAAAATACACCTGCATTGTATGTGGAAGGAAATTTCCAAGGGGGCAAGGAGTAATAATAGAGGTAGGTAAGACTGTGTTAACATTCCATAGTACTAGATGTGCAACAAAGTTCTTTAAACTACTAGTAGAGAGAATAGAAGATCCTAAACCCTTAGAAAACGCCATAAAGCAATTAATAAGGGAGATAGAGGAACAACGAAAGAAGCTAGAAGAACTTAGGAAAAAGAAGATATAACGAGGAAACTCTAAAACTAGACAATGTAGTATCTACGGCGATGAAGAGTGTGGCGGTCACAGAGACAGCAGATGAAGACTTAGGAGCCCACTGAGCCGCTTTAAATTAATAGCCGTTAGATTATTATTCATGGCCAAACACGCCATCTATCCATTAGCAATAAATACAATATTACGATTATGATGCTGTGCTTATGTTTTGGGTAAGAAGATAGAATAGTGTTGTGGTGCGGCGGCCGGGATTTGAACCCGGGACCTCCGGCGTGGCAGGCCGGCGTCCTAGTCCAGGCTAGACGACCGCCGCAGTCCGAGAACACTTCCTACGAGCACGAGTTTATTAAACTTGCTTAGAAAATACTTCCATTACTCAACATGTAGAGTTCTTAACAGCTCTAAAATTTTAATAACACCTCTACCAGAAGCGACCACGTGTGGGAAAAATGAGCGATTACATAAAGCAGTTAAAAGATATACTAGTGAAAGAACTAGCTAAATGCTATGCATTGGGATTAAAATCAGCTAACGTAATGCTAATACTACGTCAAGGTAAACCAGAAGCTACGATTAAAGATATAGGAGAATACATAATAGTAACAATTGAAGGAAAAGAGTATAAGTATGATAAATGGTATACAAAACCAGTGCACCTAGCAAAAGTACTAACAAATTACTTCAATCCTAGGTGTAAGTAGACTCCAGGTCGTAGAGAGCACGTATAATGATTACAAGATTTTATTTTCATACCCTTTTCTTAATTTAATGAGTAAATGTAATCATAATTCTAGATCATGTATTAGGACTAGTACGTTATGTATAATCATTTGGAAATTATCGATCTGGTAAGTGATTTAGTGAGAATTATGGTGCCGCGGCCGGGATTTGAACCCGGGTCACGGGCTCGAAAGGCCCGCATACTTGGCCGGGCTATACTACCGCGGCACCATTCTTTGCTTTAGAGTGCTTTACCCGCGCCCACGCCGAGTCCTACGTATACTAGGGGTGTTCTTAAGCCTAACTCCTTATATCTTAAGGGCTTCCACGTATAATTGGTAGAGTTGGTGTACGGAAAATGGGAGCAAACGAACCACCATGGATGTGGAGATGGGGTAGGAGAGGTAGAGGAAGACCACCTAAACCTAGGTTTATTTCACAACCACCAAGTCCGTTAACATTCATACCATTTAAGAACGGTGAAAGAATAGATTCCGAGCCAGTATACATACTACCAGATGAATATGAAGCTCTAAGACTAGTATACTATGAGGGATTAACACAAGAGAAAGCAGCAGAACAAATGAAAATATCACGTGGAACATTATGGAGAGCATTAAGTAGTGGTCGGAGGAAGCTAGTACAAGCATTAGTAGAAGGTAGACCCATCATAGTAATTGCTCCAACCCAATCGCATACAACAACTACTAGTAGAGAATAAAACAATTAAACATACTTTAAAAAGCTACGCTACTTCTAACACTCACTGTACCTCACAAACATACTTAATAGACCAGGGGTTGGCTACTTGTCTATACAAAAGAGTACGCCTATCTTTAGCACTAGGATATGTAATAGTGTTCTGGATTTAATCGGCAATACTCCTATAATTAAACTACGACGAATAGTACCAAAGAATGCAGCTAACGTCTGGGTGAAGTTAGAGTATTATAACCCTACTGGCAGTCACAAGGATCGAATAGCGTTATTCATGTTATGTAGAGCATTAGAGAAAGGATACATTAAGCCAGGAGGTATTGTTGTAGAGGCTAGTACTGGTAATACTGGTATAAGCATTGCTTTTACAGCTACACTATTAGGATTAAAAGCAGTCATAGTAGTACCAGAAAACATAAGTGAAGAAAAGAAGTACTTGATAAAATTGTTTGGAGCTAAACTAGTAGAGGTACCAGTTACATCTAATCCTAGGGAATATATTGAACAAGCAAAGAAGATAGCTGAAGACCTAAACGCATACTACATAGGTCAATACGATAACCCGGCTAATCCCGAAGCACACTATAAGACAACTGCTCCAGAGATATGGCAGCAACTAAATGGTAACATAGACGCATTTGTAATGGGCATAGGTACTGGTGGAACACTTACTGGAGTGGCAAGGTATTTGAAGGAACGAAAAAAGGTACTCATAGTAGCAGTTGAACCTGAAGGAAGTATTATATCAAGTATTTTAAGAGGGGAGAAAAAGAACTTTAAACCACATATAATAGAAGGGTTAACAGGCTATGATATACCACGGAATCTAGACGTAAAACTAATAGACAAGTTCATAACAGTTCCACAGAAAGATGCTATTGAAACCTGCTATAAACTGCTAAAATATGAAGGAATATTTGCTGGGCCAAGCACAGGAGCCCATGTTTATGCCGCAATAAAGATTGCTGAAGAACTAGGCGAAGGAAAGAATGTTGTAACTATTGCAGCTGATACAGGCTACAAGTACTTGACCACGATATATAATAGGGAATGGGTTAAGAAGAAAGTTAGAATAGAATAGATATAGGTTAAAAAGAGCTTGAGATAAAAGCTATATCATGTTCTTTAGGATCTAACATTGTATTCCGGTGTAGTAAATTCTTCGACAGTGTATGGGAATACTACTTCGTCTAATATTGTACCAGAGGAGTCCTTAGCAACGTAGTGTATGTTTGTCTCATTTATATACAACAAGACATACATGGGCCTAGCATATGCTTCAGCCATGAATTCTCTTATTTGACATGGACTATCCTTCACGTATGGATCTGTGGGCGCACCGAATGTTCCTACTACAACATATGTAACTCCTTCCTCACTACTGTGCTTAAGTTCATAGACGTACTTGTAGCCAACCTTTGTCCAAGGCTTATCTACTGACACTTCTACTATTTCAACTGTTTTTAGAGGCCATGACCTCATGTAGTTATGTACATGGCCTGTGAATACTAATGTAGTATTGTATTTCTCTATTATTGGTGCCCAGTATTTCATAAGAATCTCGCTTGGATAACCTGTACCACTTTCAAAGCAGTTATACCATGGTACATGGAATGCTACTATCTTCCACTTAGCAGTCGTTGACGCTAGATCCTGCTCAAGGAATTCTACTTGTTCTTGAGCTTCCTTAACCATAGGCTCCCACCAAGTGGCAACACATCCACCAGTAGTTGCTAGTGCCGTTACATGTGTGTATGGGAAGTCTAAGGAGAACCATAGCTCATTACCTGGGTTAGCGAATAAGCCCTTGAACCATTCATACGTTGACTCCACGTTAGGATACGCTCCCATCTCATGGTTGCCTATGATAGCTATAATTGGTATAATTCTACCATCGCTTGTTATTAAGTTATCAGTAACGTCTTCAAACCATTCTTTCCAATCTCTCCAGTTGTTACCCTCATTTACAAAGTCTCCAACTATTATTACTGCATCAGGGTCCTCCGCTGCAATAGCCTTAGTAAGCCATATACGTGATAGTGGGAAGTTTGAGATACTTTCTGGATGTATCTTTAACTCATATCCTTCGCCCCAAGGTCTTCTGCTATCACCGGTCACCACTAATCTTATCGGTTTACCTGGTTCTATTGTTCTGAACTTATATTCCTCAGACCAACCACCTGGACCACCAACACGGAAATAGTAGGTTGTACCAGGCTGTAGTCCTGTTAATGTAACTTCATGCCAGTATCCTGGGAAGCATTTACCGTAAGCGCATACTCTGTGAACGCTGGCAACGGCGCGGAACTTGTATTCATCGACGTTTTCATGTGATTCAGTGTCATATACAACTATGTTGCCGCTAATACTATACTTGGTCCACCACATTATGGTGATAGTATGATATACATCGTTTACAGCCCAACTTAGGTGGATATACTTTGGTGGATCCTCAAGAACTACTGATCTTAGTACACGAACTGTGAGGTCAACTGGACCCGCAGGAGCATCTCCTTGTACTACAATCTCCACTGTAACATTAGCTGTTTCTGCTCCATCTAATGCTATACTTACTACACCATCATCTAGTAGATCACTTGTCAAGTCTTCTCCGCTAACTAGAAATGCTGTGACATCAATGCCATGTCCATCACTTAAACCATCACCTTCCCAAGGTAGTTCTACAGTGATGTTGACAATATATGGCTTTAGCTGTAGGTTAGATACCATAAAGCTTACACTAGCAGTGCTACCAGGCCATAGCTTATTGGGAAGGCCTTTAATCTTCGTAACACTAATGGGTTCGACAATCTTCGACTTGAATAGTAGTGATATACCATTGCCCTCTTGAATCCATGCTGCACTAGCAACAACTGTACCAACAATTAGAACTAAGAGTAGCAACGATAGAGTTTTAGTAGAACCACGCATAACTGAGAATTCACCCCCAGGAAAAATGGGGAAAGAGCACAGAAAAAAGGATTACCTAGATACATTAAAACAAGTAACTAATAAGACAGAGATCGGGATAACGAGGAGATGAAGTTAGTAATAGTACCTCAAGGAAGGAAAGCTGTAGGGATAGTGGAAGAAATCATAGAAGAAACCAT
>CAYUVB010000004.1:0-21064 GCA_964448055.1 uncultured Desulfurococcales archaeon
AGTTATTAGACAAATACATAGGGATAGCAACCATACTAGCACCATCCATCATATACACGATAATACTGATACTATTCAATACAATAGAAGGTCCTTGGACAAAATGGGGAGAAACAAAACCAGAAACATACTAAAGAAGGTGGGACCACGGGGATTTGAACCCGGGACCTCCGACTTAGAAGGCTTGATCGAGTTCGTCACGCGTTGCATTGGCTATGTCTTCACATTGCAACGTTTTCACGGATAGACATGATGATCACATTGTAGGCTTGAGTTCGTGAAACGGGCCGTGCAATAGAAAGCCTTACGACTGTACTGAACCAGTCAACACAAGCCAAGGTTTTTGATGAAGCTGAGCATCGTTTATTGTGTTGCGAGGCGATGACACTTCTCATATGCTTGTTCAAATATTGCAGCTATGAACGTGTTCAACATATCCTCGTTTATTAGCTTGTTAAACGATTGCACATCTCTTTTATATATAGCTCTAACTACCTTGACGTGTATCGCATTCGCAACCTTGTTCAGCGTACTACTTCTAAAAGTCTTGTCCTTGAGCACAGCGTAGATGATTCAATCCAGAAGGACGAGGATACTTCCCACAACATTCCGAACTACTTCCCGCAATTTCTCAGCTTCTTTACCCTCCTGAAGCCCTCGATAAGCTCTTTCCAATGCTTCTTCGAACCTTCTCCGACTCTCTATCGTTCATCAGATAGAGCACTACACGAACGTTATTTAGATTGCTTACCAGTAGCGAGAGTACGTTCTTTGGGTCGTTGTATAGCCTCGCAGCAATCTCCTTACGGATAGTATCGTAGTTCAGTGCTTCGTGCCCAAGTGCATATCTTTCGTAGTGATTACTCAAAACACTTACCAAAATGTCTACGAGTCTATCCAAATAGTGATGAAAAACAAAGTAACATAAACCTCTATCGCCATACCTAGCCTTGACGATCCTGACAGTATTGAGAAGCTCTTTCACATCATATCTCGAAATATCATGGTTACGTACGGAATCTATCAAAGTATCTATCTCACGACTATGGAAAGAACATATGGCGTCGCCTAAACGACTATGAAGCCACCACGAAACCAACAGTCCACCACAAGTATCCTATCAATTTCAGTATTAACCTGTTCGTTTAGAATGATGACTATGATCTCTATCGTAATAGCACATTTTCGGAAAGTTGCGTTTCCGGAACACCCCCGCTGATAACCTCTGCAAGCAACGTTTCCGGATCTGGTGAAGAACTGGAAGAGTAAGCAGAGACATCCTTCTACTCATCGAACAAACAGAACTCGATGGAGTTGCATACATAGACCGAGATACCGAGATAGAGGTGGTATAGAAAGAATTTTCAAAGAATTTTCTGAGTGCGATAGTTCTGTATACCGCGAGTGTGGGATCCTCGTGTGGGGTGCTGAAATGACGAACCCTTCTCATCAAGAATGCGCAAAGGTCTTGAGTGCTGATAGCAAATAATGATACAGGTTTACCATAAACTTCATAGCTCCGGGCTTTCTGGACATATACGTTTTCATCAATTATCACTTTTACATGAACATGTTATAACCCTTTATCGGAAATTTGCTTAACATCAGGCATTGTAGCTCTACACTTTTCCTTTCAGCTATAACTGCTTTTATGGCTTATGAGTAATTATAATAGTTGTTTGTCTAGGTTTATCTCTATAGTAAAACTCCTTTATCTTAAATGGTAGTTCTTTCAACCCAAAATATTTCAAGAATTCTTCTATAGACTCTCTCCACGTGAAAACGTATTTAATTACTCTCAATACTTTAAAATTTAGTCTCTTAAGTACAACTAATACGTCTCTTTGGCTAAGTATAGTTTCTTTTTCTTCACCTCTCCCATAAAGCCCTGAAATCTCATACAATTTCTTTAGTTTATCGTACTCTTTGAAATTCTCTTTCCTTCAATCTTTAAAGCCTCCTTGACCTTATTGAAAAGGTTTATTAAATCTTCTTTCCCCGAACATATGTTCCCTAAACTAAAGAAAAGAACTGCCGCATCAAACTTCTCTTTGAATTCCATCTCATACGCATTCATCATCATGAAAGTACAATTCTTTAATTCGAAAAGTTATGCATTCTTTTTAGAGTCTTCAGCTTCGTAAAGGTCTATTCCAGTAAAGTGAACATCCTTAAAGACTAGGGTTTTTTGTATAGAAAACCATCCATCACCACATCCAATATCTAGAACTCTCCACCCAGGCTTAGGCCCTAACAGGCAAAAGGCTTTAACCCTTAACCCATCCATCCATAAGTAATTAAAATATTCATGATTACTCCACTCCGTATTCTCCAACTTTTGAATCAGTACTCTCTTTAGTTCCTCAAGTCTGTTATCGATGATCACATTAGCTACCTCATCTAAGTGTATTCGGTGAACTATTATCAATGATGTTAAGAGGAGGCTTCAAGTCACATGACCTTCCATTTCATTTCTATTACTTCTTATCTTAACTTAAACTCTTTAACTTCCTTCTGGTGTAATAAAATTTATAACTCCTACATGGTGTACTTTTACTTGACTACATAGGTTGTATACTATGAGTGTAGTCTTCAGTGTGAGGATCCCTAAGAAACTTAAAAAGTTAATGGATGAATGTAGGGGTGTTGATTGGGCTGAGGAAGTTAGAGCATTCATTAGTAGAAGGGTTAGAGAGTTATTGATGAAAGACTATCTTGAAGTTGCTAGGAAAGTACGTAAACAGCTAGATAGTGTGCCTACGCCGTCGACGAGCTGATTCGTGAGGATAGGGAACGTGAATACTAAGAGCATTGTTGTTGATAGTTCTGTTCTCTTTGCATTATTCTTTCCTGAAGAATATAGTGAGTGGTCTGAAGAGGTAATTAAAAATATGATGAACTTCATGTACCGGAGTTAGTATTTTTTAGAAACAAGTAACGCAGCTTGGAAGAGGATAGTAGTATTTAAACAACCAAGTAGCACCGTGTTAAGAAATCTTAGACTACTATACAAGTTCATAAGCGATATGTGCGTAATTCATAGAAACATAGACTACCTTCAAAGAACAATAGAACTCTCTATAAAACTTGGGACGACAATTTATGACTCATTATTCCTAGCTATAGCAGAAAAATACAAGACAAAAGTATTAACTATTGACAGAAAATTTGTGGAAACTTTAAAGCATAGAAAAGAAGAACATAGAGTAGTAAGCTCATGGAACAGTAATGTTTAGCATCATACCCTTATCCCTTAATCCCTAACTCTTAATCTCTTTGCAACTTTAGCGAGAAAGAGAAAAGGAAAACTTTGGCACTACATAGGCTAGAGTTGCGACTGCCATAATGACCTTGAACTATATGTTGCCTAACACCATACCATTATTGGAGTATCCTACTAGCTTTTGAGTAAAGCGAGGCCGCAGATAATCTAACGTTCTCCTCAATGCTCTCCAAAATCTTCAACTTAGCTTAATAACTCCTCAAATCCATAAAGAACATGGGGAAGCTACCGATAAAGGGAATGTATGCATAGTTATACGCTAAACCTTATATACAATTATTGTATGCATTAGATTGGGATAAAGCTTGAGTACAATGACGTTAAGCATTAGAATTAGGAAGGATCTTAAGGAGAAAATGAAGAAATACAAAAATATCGACTGGAGGAAGGAGATAGAGCAATTTATTGAAGAGAAGATTAGGGAATTTGAGTTAGGAGAAATCCTAAATGCTATAGATAATGTGTTAAAGGACATACCTCCATCAAAGGAACCTGCATGGAAGACCGTTAGAGAAATGAGGGAGTCAAGGTAAGCTCAATGTACGTCGTAGATTCATCTATATTCGCAAGTATTGTAGTTAAAGACGAATATTATCACAAGGCTAGAATGTTCCTTAAATCGAATAGAAAAACCGACTTAATTACCGTAGATCAAGCGCTTATAGAGACAGCCAATACACTATGGAAGCATGTTTACTTACTTGAAAGGATTCCTAAGGACAAATATCCTGCCCTAAGAAAGATGATAATACCATTAATAACCAATAGTGTTGCAAAAATATATAGTTCAAGAGATTTACTTGAAGATGCAACAGATTTCGCAATAGACTACGGTATCACCGTCTATGACGCAGTATTTGTGATATTAGCGTTAAATAATAAATGTAAAGTAGCAAGTTTTGATGAGAAGTTACGTAATACTCTTAAGATGAAGAATCTAGATATGGTCTACATACCTTGAATCAAGAATTTAAGCTATCTTAACAGTTAAGTGAACCTTGGCCATTCCCCTCATAGTATGATAGTGTGAAATAGTTGATACTCTGTAAACATCCTGCCCTTCTTACTTTGAAAGAACTCACTAACAGTCTCTAATATCACTACAGCAATACCAGTCTCCAATAGAATTTACATACTACAAGAGGTGTATCATCAGAATTGTAGACCCATATCACAGATTGTGCACTTGGTCTTGAGTGCTGATCACAAAACATGGTTAAGTCTTACATAAGGAAGACATGTATACTTCACCATTATCTATTATTGTGTACTTAAAGAAGTATTTAACATACAGTACACATGAACCCGCCTTGACCGGGACACCTATATTGAGAAGCCAGCAATATCTTTCCATGAGTAGATAAAACACTTAACGGAGTTAATTTTAACTGATTATAATACTATATACATACCAGAGAAGAGAAATTCCTAAGTATATCGGGCTAACTCATATCTTTACAACTATTTCCCAATAATTTTTTATTTTCTTTATATGTATGGAGTCTACGTTAAGCATTTCAACTGTTTCTCTTATTAAATGTACACATTCTTCTATATTTGTTAATATGATGAGCTCATCACCTTTACTTAATTTAGCGAATGTACGTGCTGTTTTCACTAAGGGTCCTGGGCATTCTTCTTCTCTAACATCTAATACAAATGACTTCATGATTTCAGCTTGTTTAATTAACACGAATTCACATATAGTGAATTATTGGTGCTAGTGATTACTTTAATATTATTAGCCACATATGCTTAGTAACTCACATGTTATTTCAGCTTCTTCGTCCTTTATGGTCTTTACTTGCTGGTCCATTCTATGTTTAATAAATTTGTGATACAAGGGATATTTTTGTAGTTTTGTTGATATTGATAGATCGTTTGTCATTATAAATAATTCCCAGCTTCGAAGGGCTGGGCAAATATAGCATCCTATTCTGTAAAACCCTTTTTCGTATAATGGGTTAAGTCTTAATCCTTTCTTCAGTATATATAATTGAACATGTGCTCCACTCCATAACTTTATGGGAGTGAGCATTATAATGTTCTTATCAAGAACTCTAACAGGTGGTCTTAAACTCCTTCTCCTTGATTCAGCATCACGATCTCCAGTGATAATTAGCGTATTTCCTTCAGAGAGCTTTGCTATGGCTGTCATGACACTGGCTATTTTCCTACTTGTACACCATCTATTATCATGTGTAGGCATAGGCATATTTTCTTCTAATAGACCCTTATCTACGCCAGCATATACTTTGTAAACCTCTATTCCAAGTTTCTCTGAGACTAAGTTAACATAGTCTATAGTCCATGGGAACTCTGTTCCCGTGTCAGAGAACAATACTTTCACCTTATCCTTAGGGAAAACATCAAGTGCTAAGAGTAGAACAGCTGTACTATCCTTTCCTCCACTCCAAGGAACTATTACGGTATCAGCCCAATCAATGAATTCGCTTAAGAAACTCTTAGAGATCTTTTCATACATGTTTAATATGTTTTCATTAGCTTTAATTAGATCGGTCAGATTTACATTATCAACTCTAGCCCTATCATAGGGTACTGTTTTACCTTTAGGCCTAAATCCTTCATCAGGTACTTCGAGTATAGCTACACGCTTTATACCACAATATATGTCATGAACTCCACCGAACTTACGGACAAGTAATGGATTTAGACATATACTTGATCCAATTACTTTCCTTAACATATTGTTAAAGCCTTTCCCTAAACCTAAGAATACATCATATGCTGGATTATACTCATAATTCTCCAATGTTATACCTTGACGTAAGCCTAGTACAAAGCTTGAATGTTCTTTACTCCATGATACGGCTAGTCTAAACTTGCTTCGCGCAATATCAAATTCATGAGCTAAATGTTCTATTCTGGTATTCCTAATTTTAGCTCTAGGAACTATATGTACTGATACATTAGGTGGGAGCACCCTATCTAGCTCTAGAGCTGTTTCCTCATCTTCTCGACCTAGTAGTAAGACATAGAATTTATTTTCGTTTATTATATTTTCAAGTTCCTTTAAAGCGTCATCAGCTTTTCTTGCTCCGTGTAGCGTATGGATCTCAATGTTCCAGCTATCATAAAATGTCCTTAACATGGCCTTGACGGCGTCTGCATCTCGTTTGCTACGCACAATTAATTCAATCATTAGGATACCCTTATGTCATCTACTTTCTTGTATGGTAGTTAAACACTATTACCTGCTTATATTTTTCTAAACCCTATAACTTTTAACATGTCTATGATCTAACCCGTAAAATAGGTTCTAGGCATGAAGAATCAATTGAACAAAATGTAGCTAAGGGTCCTTTAAGTAGTTCAGAGGTATTTCTCTATTACTTTACTTACTTGAAATGGTATAGGTGTGCCTCCGGTATGAATGAATACTACTGTGCTGTTCCTCTCTATGTAACCCTTCTTCACGAGATCGATTAAGCCATACATAGCCTTTGCTGTATAAACGGGATCCAGTATTAATCCTTCTTTCCTTGCCACTAATTTCATTGTTTCTACAACTTCCTTGGTAATAGCCGCGTATTCGCCAAAGATATAGTCATCGAATATAACTATGTCTTCAAGTCTTATTTCTATGTTAACGTTTAAGAGCTTTAATGTCTCATTAATTAGCTTATAGACTCTCTCTTTGGCTTCGTTCTTCTTCTTACTGATACTAATTCCTATTACTTCAACATCATCCGCCCCTATAAGCTTCATACCAAGTACTAATCCCGCTTGTGTTGTTCCAGTCCCTGTTGCATGGATTATGTACTTGGGCTTCTTTCCTAGCGAGTATAACTGTTGCATTATCTCTAGAGAAGCTACAGCATAACCTAAAACACCGTGAGGAGATGCTCCTCCACCAGGGATAATATAGGGGTTCCTACCTTTCTCTTTTAGTTCATTAGCTAGTTCTTCCATAATCTTATCTGCTTCCTCATAATCTTTAGCATATACTATCTTAGCTCCTAAGAGTTTATCCAAGAGAACATTACCTTGTAACTCAGGTGTACCAGGTGGCGTTAACACAAGGTATACATCGAGTCCTGCTTTTCTAGCTGCAGCAGCTGTAAGCCTAGCATGATTTGAATGAAAAGCACCACGCGTTATTAAGACATCACAACCCTTAGAAAGAGCATCACCTAATATGAACTCTAATTTTCTAACCTTGTTACCTCCTAATGCGAGTTCCATTACATCATCTCTTTTGATATAGAGTTCTATACCAAGTTCTTCACTTAACTTATTAGCTTTTTCTAACGGTGTAGGAAGGGTTATCAACTTATATCGAGGAAACGAAAAAACCTTCCAAATCATAGATAGCCCTTTGTAAATTGGGAAAACCAGATATTAAAATGGTATTGAACATATCTTATATTTCAATTACATGGTGACTGTTTAGCATCTCTACCTACATATCTTTATGGTGTCTCCTTCTGTTACCTTGGGAATTGCTTGCATAGAGCCTTGATTTATAGCTACTTCAATAAAACCGTAACTATTTTCATATAAGACTGGAGTGCCCTTAACTACCGACTCAAAAGAAACTCCAATAACAGATTCTATTATCTTATCTTTGCTCTTAATTTTTATAGTATCTCCAATACCTACATTTAACTCATTGATTATATTCTTGAAACCTTTTGGTAAAATTATATTACCATATCTATCGATGTGGATTATCCTTAACTCTATACAGTCCCCATCTATCAAATAATCTATGTCCTTGTCAATTCTTTTCAATTCTCTATAATTGATAAGCTTACCAAGCGATTGCACTGGCATACCACATGCTATTAAAGCAGCAATAGGCGCATATATGTCACGTCCATGAAATGTTTGCGAAGAATCCTCCCTAAAATATTTAGATCTAGATTTATTCAAAAGATATACATTTTCTATACCGTCATCTTCAGCTGCTTGAACTAGCACACCATTATCTGGATCTATGAAATAATAATTCCTTGACACTATTAGTATTGGTCTTATAGATCTCCCAACACCCAGTACAACAACTACTACGAAAATAGTACCAAGCGGGAAGTACTTGTATGAAGTTAGTAATAAAAATGATGCGAATCTTACATCAAAACATGGTACTTCATGACTAATAACTGTAATACTTGCATTAGGACATAAGCTTAATACAACACCATTCATAGATGCTGCATACTGGTCGTTAAGACCTACATCAGTTAAGAACGCTATCAATGGTAAGGGCTTCTCACTGCTTTATGTCAACTTAGCCATACTGTTAATTATATTAATACATCATAAATCATAATAAGGTTTTCTATATGAGTATATTATTAAGATAAGAAGTTTTTGATATTGAAAAGATGTATATTAGAAAAAAGACCTAATTTTATTAATGGGATGTCAGGATTTGTACATTGTATAGTATGGTAGTAACATTGTAGGCCCTATTTCTACTCCTTGCACATCCTTATGAACCACTATTAGCAGCTTGCCTTGTAGTAGTGGTATGAATGGTACATCTTCCACAAGTATTTGCTGGACTTTTTCGTATAATTTTGCTCTTTCCTCTTGGTTAGGCTTAACTGCTGCCTCTTCTAGTAGCTTATCTACTTCGGGATTAGCATATCCGGTTCCAGTCCATTTATTGGCTTTGCTGTGTAAGAACGGATATAGGAAGTTGTCTGGGTCTATGTAGTCTGGGTACCAGCCTAATAGACATAACATCATTTGTCCTTTTCTTAGCTGATCGACATATGTCGCCCATTCACTGCTCTTGAGTTCTACTTCTATTACTCCCGTTCTTTCTAGTTGTTCTTTAATGAGCTGTGCTAAATCTGCTTCTGTATCACCATAATGAGTCGGTGTATACCATAACTCCAAGTGTAATTTGTTGTTTTCATCGTATCCTGCTTGCTTTAGTAATTGTTTTGCTAGTTCTATGTTCCCATCACCATACTTCTCTTTGAATACATCAATGTGGCTCCAAAGACCTCTTGGTACCATACTGTATAATGGCACCATTGTACCTAAGAACACCGTTTCTGCAAGCTCAGATCTGTCTATAGCTGCTGCAATTGCTTGTCTTACAAGTTTATTACTTGTTGGATCCATTTGTACATTTACTACTATGTACCTTATAAATGATCCAGGTATTTCTAGAACCTTGTATTCTGGGTTCTTCTTTAAGTCTTCATAATCTGTTGGTCTTAGAGTTCTCCAAGCAATGTCTATTTCGCGATTCTCAAATGCTAATCTAAGAGTTGCTGCATCCTTGTAGAACCTTACAATTATTGTCTTAGTTTTAGGTGGTTCGCCATAGTAGTATGGGTTTGCTTCTAATATTATGTATTGGTCTCTACGGAACTCTTTAATGCAGTATGGTCCAGCACCACCCCATGTAGCATCACTAGCTATTTCGTCTTCAGGATAATTAGGATGCACTGGGAAGTATGGTGGTGTTGCAACAACTGCTAGGAAGTACCCTACTGGCTTCTTTAGTATAAATTCTACTGTGTAGTCATCTAGTGCTTTAACATCTTCTACGAATTCTGTTACAAGCCACGAGGGGTCACCTTGTATCTTCATTACTCTTTTTATACTACGTACAACATCGTGAGCAGTCAAAGGTGTACCATCACAGAATTTTACATCTTTACGTAAGTAGAATATCCATACCTTACCATTTTCCTTTACTTCCCATTTCTCAGCTATTGCTGGTACTATCTGATCAGTACCAGGCTTGTACTTGACTAAACCATCCATTATATTGTTTAATATCTCCCATGTAAAGAAATCATAGGCGTTTGATGGGTCTAAGTCTGTTACTTTATCCGTTGTTCCAAGTATAAGTTTCTCTGTTACGTATGTTGGTGTAGGTGTTGGACTAGTGGTAGGTGATGGGCTTGGAGTAGGTGATGGCGAAGGCGTAGGAGGCGGACTAGGAGTAGGTGATGGGGTGGGTGTTGCGGCAATTGTTTGGGTAATAGTATGGGTCACAGTAACTGTAGCTGTTTCTGTGACCGTTATCGTCTGTGTAGGTGCTTGTTGTGTTCCCACATAATATGCTACCACACCTACTATTATTAAGACCACGATTAAACCTACAATGAGGCTTGTCTGTTGGGGCAAACATAACACCCGAGTACTTATTCTTGACGTTTTATGAACATATGTACTCCCTAATAAAGTTTTATTCATTGAGTTCATTCATTAGGAAAAGTGTTCTCAACAAAAATTAATTGTAACTAAATAATGCATATAGATTAGTTAATATACCCCCACACTATCCAAATTAGTTTGTAGATCCTATTAGGCGTGTTATTACGGGTAAGGGTAGGCGGCCTATGGGAATTCTACGTTATGCTGCTATAAGGGCTGCATTGATTATACCAACAGTTTTAATCCTATACACATTAGTGTTTATCATATTAAGAATATTACCTGGCGATCCGGTATTAGCAGTTCTTGGGACAAAGAATATTCCTCCAGAACAATTAGAGCAAATACGTGAGAATCTTGGATTAAACAAACCATATATAGTCCAATACTTCGAGTATCTTTGGAATGTTCTTCATGGGGATTTTGGTACAAGCATGATAATTAGTGGACGTAGTATAACGCTTGACTTACTTGAACGCTTACCCGCTACAGTAGAGCTTGCCATAGCTGGATTAGCTGTAAGCCTACTCATAGGCGTACTTACGGGATTCATAGCTGGCGTAAAACGTGATACTAAAACAGATACCAGCTTACGTATATTTGGTGCTATAACGTATACACTCTTTATACCATGGCTTGGCTTACTGTTTCAACTGGTATTTGCCGTATGGTTACATGTGCTACCAGCAAGTGGTAGAATAGATCCAGATATAGGTTTAAAGACGATAACAGGATTTTATATACTAGATTCTATTCTTACAAGGAATACCAGAGCATTAATGAGTTCTATAAGCCATATAATTTTGCCAGCATTAACGTTAGGGCTAGTCCTTAGTGGGCCCTATACTAGGCTAGTACGAGCAAATCTGATAAAAGTCTTGGAATCAAATTACGTCTTCGCCTACATGGCTAGAGGTGTAAGAAATAGAAAGATACTTTTACATGCCTTCCGTAATGCACTTATACCTGTAGTAACTTATGCTGGCTTGCAGTTCGCTTTGCTTCTTGGAGGTGCTGTACTAACTGAATCTACATTTGATTGGCCTGGTATAGGAACATATCTTGTAGAAAAGGTTAGCTATAGAGATTACCCAGCAATACAAGCAGTAGTAATAGTATTTGCTTTCTTTGTCGGTATAATTAGTTTAATTGTAGACCTAATCTATGCATGGCTTGATCCTCGCATAAGGTATTAGCCAAGTGTGATATACTATGGTCGAAGTCTTAGGAGGGGCCTTGAGTAAGTTTATCAGGAAAATAACTAGTGCTCTACCAGTACGTGTCACGAAAAAAGGAAGAGCAATGGTGTACGCTGGATTAGCTATAGTGTTAGCTATAGTATTCATGGCAATATTTGCACCGTTCTTAACTCCTTATGATCCTACAAGAAGAGCTGGAAGAAGCTTTCAACCACCTAGTTGGGAGCATCCTTTTGGTACTAATAATCTTGGTTACGATATGTGGTCTAGAGCAGTCTACGGTGCAAGAACTATACTTATAGTAGTATTTCTAGCAATAGCGATCAGCATGGCTATTGGTGTACCCGTAGGATTACTTAGTGGGTATTATGGCGGTCGTATTGATCGTGGATTAAGTATGGTTATGGACGCTATTTACGCCTTTCCTAGCCTAGTATTAGCTATTGCTCTAGCTGTAGCATTAGGACCTAGTATATTTAATGCTGCAATAGCGATAGCGGTAGTTTATATACCAACGTACTTCAGGATGGTGAGAGGACAAGTATTGAGCATTAAGGAGGAATTATTTGTAGATATGGCTAGGGCTCTAGGAATACCTACAGCAAGAATAATATTCAAACATATACTACCTCATATAATACCAACTATAATGGTAGTCTTCAGTCTCAGTGCTGCAGATGCCGTGCTTACCGAGGCTGCTTTAAGCTATCTAGGTCTTTCAGTACAACCTCCAACACCAGACTGGGGTTATGACCTCTATAAAGGTAAGGGATTCGTATTGTCAGGATATTGGTGGCTTATATTCTTCCCTGGTCTACTCATTACACTCCTTGCTACAGGTTTTGCATTAATAGGTGAAGGACTAAGTGAGCAAGTAAGAAGAGAGAGGTTATGATTATTGAGTGAGCCAGTACTTCAAGTTAGAGATTTAACTGTGTATTATTATACATTAAAGGGTATAGTACATGCTGTAGAGGAAGCTAACCTTACCGCATACAAAGGTGAACTAATAGCCCTTGTAGGAGAAAGTGGTAGCGGTAAATCTACTCTAGGATACGCATTACTAAAACTCGTACCACCGCCAGGTAGAATAGTAAAGGGCAAAGTATTGATTAATGGTATAGATGTACTAGCACTTAAAGGAGAAGACCTGCGTAAAGTTAGAGGAAGCCTCGTCTCAATGGTTTTCCAAGACCCCTTCACTACATTGGATCCTGTGAGAAAAGTTGGTGATCAGATACTTGAAGTACTCGTAGAACATGGCATAAATGTTGAGGAAGGTAGAGAACGTGTAAAAGAAGTACTAGAAGCTGTTGGTTTACCAGCACGTTTAGCTAATGCTTATCCACATCAATTGAGTGGTGGACAAAGACAAAGAGTTTCGATAGCTGCAGCAGTAGCACTTAATCCCAAGGTTCTTGTAGCAGATGAACCTACAACAGCACTTGATGTTATCGTACAGAAGCAAATAATGGACTTATTAGATGAAATAAGGAATAAAACTGGTATGGTAATTGTACTTATAACCCATGACATAGCTTTAGCTGCAGAAAGAGCAGATAGAATAGCCGTAATGTATGCTGGAAATATAGTTGAATATGCACCTAAAGATAAAATACTTGAGAATCCTTTACATCCCTATACTCAAGCTCTACTTAAATCTGTACCTGACGTAGAGAGCCGTGAATGGCCTAAGCCTATTCCAGGCATACCACCAGATCTACGTAAACCTCCTAGTGGTTGCCGATTCCATCCAAGGTGCAGCATGAGAATGGAGACATGTAATAAAAGGCCGCCAAGAATGATAATGATAGAAAAAGATCATTATGTATCTTGTTGGCTTTACACGAAAAAGTAGGCCTAGGTGTAACTCATGGGAACAATACTCCAAGTTATTGACGTGAAAAAATATTTCGAAGTAGGCGGATTAGGTTTTAAGAAAATAGTTAAAGCAGTGGATGGTGTTAGTTTCACGTTAAAGCGTGGCGAAACACTAGGATTAGTTGGTGAAAGCGGTAGCGGAAAAACTACCCTTGGGAGGCTAGTCTTAAGATTATATAGTCCTACAGCAGGTAAGATAGTATTCAATGGAGAAGATATAACAAATCTACCTGAACATAGACTTAGACCACTTAGAAGGAAAATGCAACTCATACCACAGGATCCATATGCTAGCTTTAACCCCTTACAAACAATAGGTGAGGCTTTGTCAGAGCCTCTCATTGTCCATAGAATAGCGGATAAGGATGAAGCTAAGGAAAAAGTATTAAAGATGCTTGAACGTATAGGACTTATTCCACCAGAAGACTTCTATAATCGTAAACCTTATCAGCTAAGTGGTGGACAGTTACAACGCGCTGCAATAGCACGAGCAATGCTTTTAGAACCTATACTCATCGTAGCAGATGAACCTACATCAAGCTTAGATGTATCTATCCGTGCATCAATATTAGAACTTTTAAAAGAATTCAAAGAAAAATATAACCAAGCCATGATATTCATTACACATGATCTTGCAACAGCTAAACTTGTGTCAGACAATATAGCCGTTATGTATCTAGGTAAAATCGTAGAATATGGACCTACAGATAAGGTCTTAATAAAACCGTTACATCCCTATACAGCCGCATTACTAACAGCCATACCTAAAATAAGAAAAGAGAAAGAACTAAGGAAAGTTGTATTAAAAGGAGAAATACCTGACCCATCGAATCCTCCGAGAGGTTGTAGACTACATCCTAGATGCCCATTTGCTAGAGATGAATGTAGAAATAAGGAACCCGAATTAAAAGAAGTTGAAAAGGAACATTGGGCCGCATGTCATATACTACCACTACATTGAACTATTTAATGGTTCTCTAATCCGAAATTATACTAAGCTCTAAATGATGAACCAGCCGAGTTCTGATACCTTTTAATCACTTGTTCATAGATAATTAACGTAAATTACTAAGTAGGTAAAGTAAAAGATTGGTGAGAGGCTTATGTATTGATTCAACAAGAGATCATAGAATTCCTTTATACTGTCCCTTTAATGCTTAGGGTAACCCTAATTGGTTCTATACCAGCCATCTTTACAATTATTGGGTCTTTACCTGTATTGCTAAATGTAAAATTTACGGAAAAAATTACTGATGCTGGTATGGGGTTTGCAGCTGGCATAATGCTTGTAGCATCTTTTACAAGCTTACTACTGCCTGCAATTAATCATGGAAATATCGTTATTGCTGTCACGGGCTTCATCATTGGTATAATCCTTGTAAAAATTTTAGATGTACTAATACCTCATATTCATTTCATCAGGGGATACCATAATGTTGGGTATAGTTATTCTAGAAAGGCCTGGCTTATGGCTTTAGCAATGATAATACATAATATCCCAGAAGGTATGGCAGTTGGTGCTAGTACTACTTATGATGTTACTGAAGGATTAATAATAGCAATAGCGATAGCAATACAAGATATACCCGAGGGATTTGCTACAGCATTACCAGTATTGAACATAACTAAGAGTAAGAGGCAAGCATTCATCATAAGTGCTATTAGTGGCATAGCTGAGCTTCTAGCAGCTCTTATACCACCATTAATAATCGTGTTTGTGCATGTAGCCTTACCGTTAATGTTAGCTATAGCCTCAGGAGCTATGATCTATGTAGTAGTACATGAGATAATACCCGAAATCTATGGACATGAACATAACGAGCCTTCCACAATAGGATTCTTTATAGGCTTTATAGTAATGTTATTGTTGGACAACATTCTTAGCTAATTCTGCTGTTTTCAGCTTCCTACTTAGGAATGATCTCTTATGGTGTAATATAGTGGTACATATCATATAATACAGATCGACCATTGAACTCAACTATATATTTAACTTCGTAATTGTATTCTATATTGTATCTTCAGTTAAGGCAACTCTAGGGAAATATTTTAAAAGTAATAGTTGTACTCTTTTACTATATGGGGTGGAGCCTGGACATCCCCCGCATGGGGTCGGGATGATAGGCTCTCTCCCGGCCTTCAATATAATTAGGTAAAGCTTTTAACAAAGTTTATCAATATATGATTGAAATCCTCTATGTGAGAATGTGGTATGAATTGAAATATTTATGTGATTAAAATAACGTATAATTAATTATTGATTTTAGAATCCTATGAAGTCTTCTGGCTTCGGTGGTTCTGGTGGTAATCCTTTTCTTTCTCTTATCTTCTTTATGACGCCCATCAGTAAGTTTTCTGGTACTGGTGCCCAGCGACTGAACTCGGTACCCCAGAATGCTTTGCCTGCTGTTGCTCCTCTTAGCTCGCTTGCTAAGTCGAAGCTTTCTGCTACGGGTATTTCTGCTATCACTCTCGCAAGTACTCCATGTTGTGTAACTGTTACTATTCTACCACGTCTCTTCGTTATTACTGCTGTTACTGCACCTATGTACTCCATTGGTACACGTATATCGAGCTTCTGTAAGGGCTCAAGTAGTGTTGGCTTTGCTGTTAACATTCCAGCATATATGGCGTTTCTTACAGCTGGATATATCTGTGCTGGACCACGATGGGCTGGGTCCTCGTGTATTACTGCATCATGCATTATTACTTTTACACCACGAACAGGCTCCATAGCTAGTGGTCCTTCCCTCATCGCAAGCCTGAATCCTTGAATTATTGTATCTCTTACCTCTCTTAGATGCTGTACACCGGAGGTCATGTCAACGAATACATTTATGTTCTCATCTATAGCCCATATGCGGCGTGCTTCGTCATAGTCCCAGCCTGCTTGCTCTTTCAGAATCTTAGCCCTTACTCTTGGGTCAAGATCCTCGGTGACAACACCTTCTTGTATTAGCCTTATTGTAGCTTCATCTAGTGGCTCAACACTAATGTATAGCTTGTTGTGTTTGTTGGGTGATTTTCCTTCGAATACCTGGCTCTTAGCTCTTATAGTTTCACGATAGACTACTACTGGTGGACTAGTCACTACTTCTAATCCAAAGTTCTCCCTCAGAAGAGTTAGCGCTATTTCTAAGTGTAATGGACCCATACCGGATAATAGGTATTCTCCTGTCTCCTGGTTTATCTTAACTATTAGGTTAGGATCTTCTATGCTCATTTTTCTTAATGCATCTATTAGTTTAGGTAGGTCCCTTATATCCTTAGGTTCTATCGCTATAGTTACTACTGGCTCTGAGACGTATCTTAGTTTCTCGAAGGGTACCATTACATCCTTGTATTTCATGTCTACTACTGTTTCTCCTGCCCGAGCCTTATCTAATCCCAGTGCTGCTGCAATGTTTCCAGCTGGTATAGCTCCCACTACCTCTCTATCTGGACCCATGTATATTCCTACTTGTAACACTTTTTGGCTTGTTCTAGCACCAACTAGCCATACTTCTACTCCTGGCTTAAGTGTACCTGAAAGTACTCTACCAGTAGCTACTAACCCTGCATGTGGATCTAATCTCATGTCATTTATAAGGAATATCAACGGACCATTAGGATCAGCTTCTAGCATAGCCTTACCTATTTCTGAGTTTATATCTCCTCTCCATATCTTTGGTATTCTATACTTCTGCGCTTCCTTAGGGTTAGGTACGAACTTTATTACCATCTCTAGTAATGCTTCATGCAAAGGAGCTACTTTCATAGCAAATTCTTCTACTGCTTCTTTGCCTTTAGCATAAGCATCAATTACATCACTCATTTTTATTCCTTTGCGTTGTGCCATGGGTATTGTAAAGCCCCATTTATCTTTTGCTGCACCGAAAGCTACATTACCGGCTACAGGGTTTATCTTCCATTTATTCTTGAATTGTGGTTCAGCATACATGTCTATTAATGCGTTTATATCCTTTATTATTTCTGCAAATCTTTGCTGTATCTCACTAGGTGATAGCCTTAATTCTTTTATGAGCCTATCAACCTTGTTTATGAATAATATTGGTCTTACCCTCTCCTCTAATGCTTGTCTTAACACTGTTTCCGTTTGTGTCATTACTCCTTCAACTGCATCAACGACTATTATTGCTCCATCTAGAACTCTTAAGCTACGCGTTACTTTACCGGAGAAGTCCACGTGGCCTGGCGTGTCTATTAGGTTTATAACGTAGGGTTTATGTTCGTATTCGTGGTAAAGGCTTATGTTTGCTGACTTAACGGTTATACCTCTGCGTTGTTCTACATCTAAGTAGTCCAGCGCCAATGCTTGACCTGCGAGTCTTGGCGATATTATACCAGCTGCAGCTAATAGTGCGTCTGATGTTGTTGTTTTACCGTGGTCTACGTGGGCTATTATACCTATGTTCCTTACTTGCTCTAAGTTACTTATTATTTTCAATATTTGTTCTACTGTTTTTACGCGTCTTGGCAAGGTTTACACCGTATTTACCATGACTACTATACGTCTTGGTGTGTATAGAGTACAGAGACTTATAAACTCAGCTTACCTACGTTTCAAGCAAAGATGATTAATCCTTTATTTCTACAAGTTGTCCTACGACACCTTTAGATTTAAGCGCTTTTAATGTGAGCTTAATTAACTTCTCTCTAAGTTCCTCTAATTCCACTTGACCAGGTATATTATATCCTCCAGCACCTGGATGTCCTCCACCACTACCTTTATAGTATTGATCTAATTTAGAGAGTATATCGTTGCTCACATGTATTCCTAAATCATCTGTAATAGTTGAACTTGCACGTGCTATTACTCTTATCTCGTCATCGTGGTCTCCTATTACAAATACTATATCTGATCCCAGCTCTATTAAACTCCTAGCCACACTCGCTTCATACGCTCCAACATATGTTATACCTATTATTATGTCTTTTACTCTATAATATCTTGATCTTAAGGAAGCCTTAATTCTAGCTATTCGTTCAGCAACTGTGGGTTTAATTTGAAGTAGTTTTACAACCTCTTGATAGCTTATACCTTTCTCTATAAGCTCTGATATGATCTTGAATGTTACCGGTTTAGCTAGTAGAAGATGTCTTGAATCATATAATATACCAGCTAAGGATAACTGCATAACTTTTATCGGCAAAGCTATATTTAAGCTACGTGAAATAATGTACGCTATCTCAGAAGTTGATGCTACGTTAAAAGACTTTATCGCAAGAAAAGCTTTCCCATCCAAGTCTCCACTGCTATGATGATCTATTACTATTATTCTACTAACTTTGTCTACTATGTCTGAATATTTGCCTAATTGCTTACTATATGATGTATCTACCACGATAAGTAATGTTTTTTGTAAATCTACTTGTTTTAGTACTTGTTCATGTAACTCTAATTCCATGGAGAGCTTTGATAAAATATTTTTAGATAATAGGTTGGGGCCTTCAGGAAGCAGTAAATAGGGTTTTATCTTAGTTAAAGATTCTATTACCTTTTCCATTATAAGAGCTGAGGCAACTGCGTCTGGATCAGCATTTTTATGTGTTATTATCGCTAGTGTCTGATGATCCTTTAGCACTTCCCGAAGCTTGAGTGCCTTCTCCTCTACCTCTCTTAACATGTTCTAATACCTCTTCAGCAACTCTGTAAGCTTCCTTAATAGCTTCATCTAATAGTACATCATAGTCTATTCTTCCTCTACTTTTACCTAATAATTCAACATTAACTATTATTCTTAAACTATCATTAACTTCTACATTTACTATTATATTTAATTGTTCAAGCCTTCTACCTAACTCTGATTCCACATATTCTCTTATAGTATTTTCTACAACTAAGGCAAGGTCTTGCAAGAAATCTGTTGAAATACTTGTTAAGTCTAATCCTAACTCTATTACTTTAGGTCTTGGCTTCTTCAACCAGCTTGACCTTTAAGTGCCTTCTCAGCTGTTTTATATGTCCTTGCTATTATTTCCTTTATTTTCGCTTGAACTTCTTCTAATTGTCTTCTAGCTTCTTTTTCTTGTTTTTCTAATGCTCTTAATCGTAGTTCTAATAATTCCTTTCTTTCATTAAGTTCTGATTGCACTGCAGACTTATTTGTTTTAACTAGCACATGCCCAACTGATTTATATATTTCTACATCATCAGGAAGTTTCTCGAGTTCTGATAGAACTCTATTTACCTCCTTTAACTCGGTTTCAACAGCTGATTTTTCAGTTAGTATCTGAGCTAAGAGATTTTGAAGTTGTTGATATTTAACAGCATAGTGTTGTACTTCGGGAGGTACTCTTTCAGCCAAGGCTTATTCTCCTCCTAACGGCTTCTATAGTGTTAGTTGCCACGTGTAGTAAATATAGGTATGCGTTAACCATAGCTCTTAGAGCGTTAATGTCTCTTGCCTCAAACTCGATGACTGTATCTCCTGATTCATTGTATTTTAACAAGGCTTCACTTCTTTCAGATGGGGGCTTGAATTTTACTTCGGGCTCTAAGGCTTGTATTATAGCCCTAAATACTTCTTTATCCTTTACACTTATCTTAAGGTATGCTTTTATTTTTCTCAAAATCCATTACCCTACTAAATTTTATTACTGGTCCACCAAGTTTTCTTGTCGAAGGATTCATAAAGAATAATTTAATAATCTTGCCATCCCATCTGGGAATAGCTAGAACATCCACCTTACCTGCTATTTCTTCAAGGCTACCTACGTGTATTTTAGCCTTAAAAGATCTTGAAAATATGTCTATGAATTCTTCTTCTACATTGCTCTTTACGTTACTTGAGTCTATCATAAGTATTGTTGGATTATATATTCTTGTAGCATATGGGTTTTCTCGTGAAAGTTTAACGCCCTTAATGCTATAATATGCTAATTCTCTTAACGTCTCTTCTTCACGATCAACTAGATATACTCTAATAGACCCAGGGTTGCCTTTCTTCTCACCAACTATGATTAATCTATCAGCGTTAAGCTCTATTGCATCATAGAGTAAGTCTTCTAATGTTTTCTTTCCTCTATTGAGTTTCAGCGAGCCTGGTATAACCGATGCAAGATCCTTAACAAAACTTCTGAGCCTAGGAGAAGGTTTATGTGATGTAGTTATTAATATGGTCAAAATACCTACTTCCTTTAAATATTATCTAGTTGAACTATATGGTTACTCTTCGACCTTAACCACTGATGGAAAGTACTTATTTAGGCCTGTCCTAGGCACATATGCTCCTCCTGCCCATACAGCGCCACATTTCTTACAAGTCCATAATCCTACGCTTACCCTTACAACCCTTCCCTTGGTCTGACAGAACGGGCATACATGATCAGCATATCTTCTCTCAAGTATCTCTTTAACTTTCTTCCTAAGTGTCGCACCATATCTTGCACCATATCTTCCGGCTATACCTACTACTTTAGTTCTTCTAGCCATGCGTATCCCCTTATATTCTTATTACTAGGGTCTATGAACTTACATGCCTAACTGAGCCTACCTATGTGCTGTGTGATACAATGAAATGTTTTAGGGGTTAAAAATCCTATGCTTTAA
>CAYUVB010000004.1:21164-32030 GCA_964448055.1 uncultured Desulfurococcales archaeon
TATGTGCTGTGTGATACAATGAAATGTTTTAGGGGTTAAAAATCCTATGCTTTAACTAGTTTTAGAAACATATTCCTCTAATATTCCATGAAGAGATTTAGCGGATTTAAGCGCTAATTCTACTGCTTTATTAACTTCATCTAACGTGAAGTCGCCTGGGCCCATTTTCTGCATCCCTGCTATTCTACCATCTTCTGAAACAGATATTGCTAGTTTAGCGTCAAGTACTAGTTCTTCTTCGTCTGTAGGATCAACTAATAGATATTCGTCCAACTTTCCTACGGTAACTGTAACAACTCTATGGTTTAATGGTAATGGTTGTTCTTTCATAGTTTTATCTATCTTAATTTCATTTTCTTCTACTTCTACTTTAGGAATTTTAGTTGTCATTAATGCTGCCATGGTTGCAAGACTGCTAGCATCTAGTAGGTTTCCTGCATGATTTAATACATAGATATCAACCCATACGATCCATACTTTCTGGCCAGGTACTATGGCAAGTTTTTCTAAATCTATTACTTTTATTTCTCTTAAGCTTCGATCTATTACTCGTGCCAGTTCAATGGCGTTCTCATCAGGAGGGCCTGGCTCAAATGTGGGTGAAGCAAATGGTACAAACTCTGCATTTACCATTAGGACTCCTTCATCAGGTGTATCAGGGAAAGGTTGGCCTACCTCCATTTTAATTCCAACTAGTACTATAGTTTCACCTATTCTAACTAGTGCCGAGCCTTCAGCCTTAGGTATATAGTTTGGTTCTATGATTATTTTACGGTATTCGTCTAGCTTCCTACCATCAACTCTTAACCCTTTGGCAATCAATGTTTTGATTGATTCCTTCTTTAATTTGGGTAGTATAGGGATATTTGAAGGTGTAGTAGACATATCTATCACTCCTCGACTTTGATTTCAACATATTTCTTCTTTAAGGCCTCACGTTGAAGTTTATAGATCTCGCGAATACCCTTTTCGGCAAGTTTTAATGCTTCTCTAAATTCCTCAGGTGTAAGCACACCATTTAGTTGTAGTAATGTTATTTTCCCTAATGATGGCATCATTGCTATAGGCATATCAGCTTCACCATATTCATCTTCTACTTGATCTATATCTAATACAAGTACTCCATCAACCTTACCAACCGCTACTCCTGCCACAAGATCTCTCATTGGTATACCAGCATCAGCCAGTGCTAAAGAGGCTGCTGTAATACCTGTTGTTCTAGTACCACCATCCGCTTGTAATACTTCTATGAAAACATCGATTGTTGCTCTAGGGTAAAGTTCCGTAAATATTGTTGCTTCTAAAGCCTCTCTTATCACCTTTGATAACTCTATTTCTCTTCTTGAAGGAGCTGGATTCTTCCTTTCCTCAGTAGAAAATGGAGCCATATGATATCTGCATCTAATAACTGCTCTATCAGGTAATGATATGTGTCTTGGATGAAGCTCTCTAGGGCCATATACTGCTGCTATTACCTTTGTTCTACCATATTCAACAAGCGCTGAGCCATTAGCATTACTTAATACTCCTACTTCCATTCTTATTGGTCTAAGCTCATCAGGTCTTCTTCCATCATGTCTTAGGCCATCTTCTCTTATTAGCTTAGGTTTGTTTTTCTTCGTCAACTTAAACCCCTCTTTGCTTTTTCCTCTTTTATTAAGTTCCTAACCCTATCTGTTAACCCTGTTGTATGTGCTTCCAGCTCTATTTTCTTCAGAGCTAATATTAGTATATCCTCAAATTGCTTATCCTTACAATTAATCCATATTCTACCATTCTGTGCAACAACTATTTCACATCCCGTTTCTTCTATTAGCATATTTAACATTGATTTACGTTTACCTATTACCCTTGGCACTCTTGAAGGAGCTATTTCAACTATTTTACCAGATACTATTTTTCCTAGACCCTTCTCCTTGACCGTTAATACAGGATTATGTAGTCTATCAAATAATGCTATTTTTGCTAAAACGTAATCGCCTATATCAAAATATCTACGGAGATCGTCTTGTATAGGGTTAAACTGTCTATTCAAAGCATCACTTGCATTCATTATCGCTTTATATGGAGCGCGTATGTCTACTATCCAGTTGGTTATACCTATATCAATTACTAAACCTATTACTAGATCTCCTACTTTAGGGAAATAGTAGCCTTCTAATGGTATTAGGTTAAGCTTGTTTTCTTGAACATCGACAAGGCCTATTACTGAAGAATAGTACTTATTGTCAATCTTATAGATTAGTGGTGAACCTACCTCTACTTCTCCTTCAGCTAATAATTCCCCTGGAACCACTAATTGCCTTTGGGTAACATGTATTTTTACTTGTTTATCTTCGCTTGCCATTTCATCACTACCTGTCTATTAGTTAATTTACTTTACATGAAGTATTTTTACCTCAACTTCACCACGTGTGATACTGTTTAGCTTGCTTATAACTTCTGTTTGCATACCAGCAGGTATCTCTAACTCGGCTATTAATGTACCATCATTACGCCACTCAGTCTTTTTCAATTCACCTAACTTCATTAATTGTGAATAGGCTCTACCAGAGTAAGCCGGTGGAATCTTGACTTGTAGTATAGCTTTAGCTATCTTTATTGGTATTATCCTACTAATAGCCTTGATAACTTGTATGGCTTGTTTTTCAACACTTACAAATGGATCTATACCTACTTTGGCTTGCTCCATAGCCATTTCTATTCGTTTAGGCGGTATAGGAGCTTTAGTTCTAGGATCAATAGCATTCCTAGCTATGAAGTTTATTATTTGTTTCTTCTTAGACTCTATAAGTTGTCTTCTTTGCTCCGATGTTAATTGAATTTCACCTCTCTTTACGATTTCTAATGCTATCTTTTTCACATCAGTGGTACCAAAGATTTTCTGAAGAACTTCAGGAGATGCCTTTAAGCCTTTCCTAGCATCCTTATAGACATATTCACCTACCACTAATTCATCTAAGTTTACAGACTTCCCTTCCTTAGCCTTGAATGCTAACTCAGGGTTGACAAGTACCTCAAACCTATGTCCGCCAACTTCTAGACGTGCAATAATGTATGGCTTACTCATAGTATCACTCTTCCCTATATAGTCAAGGAACTCACAAATATATAGTCCTTATTTAAATCCATAGGAAACATAGAGTAAGAAGAATTACCTCTAAAACATAAATCCATAGCGAAAATCATGATTAAAATAGTACATTTCGTAGCTTATAAATACATCATGATTTATGTTTGCTCAAGTTTACTCATATACTTCTCTATTTCTTCTCTACTTAGCTTACGGAATTTCTTTTCTTCTACGGTTATATACCCTATCTCTATGTTTCCAGGTGCTAACTTTCCTTCTACTGCTGATGCCAATGCCTTAAGACTTAAAATTATGGTATCATCTAGATCTAAATCATATTTATAGTTCTTCTCTAAGAAGTCACTAGCAGCTTGACCTCCTGAGCCTATAGCTACAGCGAAGTAAGGTGTTACCTGGCCTCCAGGCTCGGTCATTAATAGCCTTGTACCTCTTGAATCCACTCCTGCTAGTATTAATGCTACTCCAAATGGTCTTACACCAGCGTGTTGAGTATATGCTTGCTTTATATCTGCAATCATTTTAGCCAGGTAGTCAACTGTTATAGGTTCATCGTATAGTAGTCTATGTCTTATTGCTAATATTCTTGCAATATCTATTAGCACTCTACCATCTGAAGCAAAGCCCGCAAAAGTAGCACCAATATGGTCATCTACAGCGAATATTTTTTCGAGACTATCAACATCCAAGAGAGGATTTAATTTCCTCTTTTCAACTGCCAGAACAACAACAGACTTAGTTCTAACACCTAGTGTAGTCCATCCTCTTCTAACAGCTTCAAACGCGTATTCTACCTGGTATAATTTTCCATCCGGTGAGAATATGGTTATAGCTCTATCATAACCCATAGCTGGTGGTCCAAACGCCATACTATTCACCTAGTAACACATAGTTATGATAAACTTGTTCCTTTTAGCTTCTACGCCCCCCCTATGTGTCATGTCCCCTAAAAACTTTATGTAATCAATATAATTTAGCGTCAGATGGTAGTCCCTTCCTCATAAACTTTCGGTCAAGCTAGGTTCTTCATCCGCTGTAATATATGATTGAGAGCTAGGTTATTAAAATTATAATCAGTTCGTCGCGAGCCATTCATCCCCGGTGGTCTATTTGGAGCGGCTTCATCATCCATCTATGTTAGTATTCTTACTCCCCTATTTTTTCATACGCTTTCTTTAATGTCCCATGGATGCTTATAGGCACAATTAGTATATTCTTATTTCCTATCTTTCTTACCAAGCCCAGTATACCTATTAAGAACTTATAAGCACGATTATTAGACCTTATGATACCTTTACATTTACTCTCATCATAAAATACGAGCTTATAGCCTACTTCTACAATACCTTTTCTGCCGAGTAAAGCAACTATATTCTTCCTTATTTCGTTATCTAATTCGTTCATATTAATATTGCCTTGACCTAACACCTCAAAGACTATGTATCTCTTCCTAATCTTCTTCTTTGCTTCAATTCTACGGCTAATTCGTTCAAATATTCTAGGATACTTTACCAGTGTACTAAGTATAAGATTAATGTATTTCATAGACCTAATAGCTATTACTAAAGCTATACCACCAATAATGATGCTGAGAAATAAGAGTAATAGAACTAATGTTTCCAGATGAATCACCTGGTAACTACTAGGTTTTTAGGTGTAGTAGTTAATGCTTCCCATACTTTAGATTCTGGTAAGCCGAGTGTGGTCATTATACCTACTATATGTAATGGATGCCATAATTCATAGGGGGACCTGGCACCGCTGGATAGAATCAATGGTGCATCATATCTTGTTATTAATCTAAGTCTACGTATAAGTCTGGAAAGAAGCATTTCATTGAGAATAAGTAATTGGTTTAGGGGTATCTCTATTGCTCCTCTAAACTTTTCTAGTAATCTTATTTCAGATAAATCAATGAATCTAAGTGATTCCTTATCTGCTATCACTAGGTCTATTCTTCCATCTCTTGCTGCAAGACGTGCTACTTGATATGAAAGTGGCTTGACCGCAACTATATCATACTTTAGCTTTATTCCTCTAAGACTACGTTTAACTTCTAGTTCATTTGATGATACTATTGTTATTCTCTTTAATAATCGTACATCCTTAAAATGCTCTGAAAACTCTTCTAGTACTTGACTACAATTTTTTGAACATTCTACTCCTAACGCAGTATAACCTAGCTTTTTAGCTATGCTTATTAACTCAATTAATACATCTCTATCTTCTATTCTTACCCATAAATCAAATAATTCTAACTTACTTACCACCTTCAATTTTACCTCTAAGTATATTACGTAAATCCTCTTTAGATACATTACGGTTTAATGTCGCAACTATTTTTATTATGTCATCTCCTTCATAAAGTACTATATTTCCTTGATAAGCTTCTTGCTTACTAAGCCTTATATATAAATGACTAGACGTTAATCTGTTGTCTAATGTAGTATCTATTATCCTTCTATCGGTCTCAGTCATTTTTGATATAATATTTTTGAAAACTTTGTCTGCATTACCTCCAGTGATCGTAAGTGTTAACCTTTTTATAGGGTTACCGTAATGCCCTTGAAAAGTTAATTGCTTTATCTTTACTTTATTTCTTAACTCATCTGGTATTAGGTTTAGAACTGCTTTCCTAACTTTTACGTCATCCTCTGTAGCATGTATGCTTGTTGTTATTTCAACTCTTCTGACTACACGTCTTTCTTTCTCCATGATCTACTATTGCCTCAATTTACTGTAGATCTCCCTTGTGGTATTTCTCTCTAATCTCATCGGGTGCTATTAATCTAGCACCCCTATGTGCTTCGTGTCTCTTCTTAAGTTCTCTCTCCTTCTGCTTCTTCTTCCACTTATGCTTTATCGTGTACTTTAATCCCCTGCTCTTTCTGAGACCCCTCATCTTTTTACCTGCACTTGTTAAGCCACGGAATACTCTGCCACGATGTTGTTTCTCGGTGATCCAGTTTATCTCGGGATCATTCTTTATTGCTGGATGATGTGGGTCGACAAGTATTACTTCGAACCACTTGTACAAACCGTCTTCTCCAACATAGTAGCTATTTAGTACCTCAAGGTTAGGGTATTTTCTTGCAGCTCTTTCTTCAGCTATTAGTCTAAGACTTTTTGCTGGAGCGAATCCGTATATACCCATTCTCTTAGGTCTTCTTCCCTTATTGGGTCTAGGTTTTCTTAGACCTCCTTTCCTTACTCTTACTCTTACAACAATGAATCCAGGTTTTGCCTTGTATCCTAGTGCTCTAGCTCTGTCAAGTCTTGTAGGTTTTTCTATTCTAACTATTGTGGGCTCTTTGCGCCACTTTATCAATCTTTGTTTCATTAACTGTCCCATTTCGCCGTCATAAGGTCTTTTCCATAACTGTGCTATATAGTGGTACATTGATTGAGCCATTGCTTCATCCTCCTCGTTGCCTCAGTATACTTGCTGAGTAGAGGTTTTAAGGTTATCTTAGACATCACTTATCTGGGCTGAGTATAGTGCCACCACCTCAGCCACTGATTGGTGTAATAGGAAAAACTAATGTGGGTAAATCTACATTCTTTGCCGCCGCAACATTAGTCCCTGTAAACATATCTAATAGACCTTTTACGACAATAGAGCCTAACATCGGTATAGGCTATCTTAAGAGGAAGTGTGTACACATAGAGTTGGGTTTACCTAAATGCGATCCAAAGAATTCTATGTGTATAAATGGCTGGAGGTTTATACCAGTTAAGATTATGGATGTAGCAGGCCTAATTCCTGGTGCACACAAGGGACGTGGATTAGGTAATAAGTTTATGGATGATCTACGTCAAGCTGATGTGCTAATTCATGTAGTGGATGCAGCTGGTGCTACAAGTCTTGAAGGCAACCCTGTACCTCCTGGTACAGCTGATCCTGTTGAGGAGGTCAGACAAATAGAATTTGAAGTAAATGCATGGTTCTTTAGAATTATATCACGAGATTGGGAGAAATTTGCAAGGCAGGTAGACACCAGTGGTAAAGATGTAGTAGAAGCATTAACTCAAAGACTCTCTGGTCTCTCAATTAAGAAGAACCATGTAATAGAGGCTTTGAGAGCAACCGGTCTTGAAGGGAGGAAACTTAGCACATGGAGTCAAGATGAACTAAGAGCTTTCGCGTATAAGCTTAGAGAACTTTCAAAACCAATGATAATAGCGGCTAATAAGGCCGATTTACCTCAAGCTGAAGAAAATATAGAGAGGCTAAGAAAGGCTTTCCCAGATAAAATAATAGTTCCCGTTAGTGCCGAGGCAGAATTAGCTCTAAGGAGAGCAGCAAAGGCTGGACTCATAGAATACCTACCGGGCAACAATGACTTTAAAATAAAAGATCCATCAAAGCTAACTAGTTCTCAGATCAAAGCACTAGAATACATACGAGAAAGAGTGCTAAGTAAATGGGGTTCTACTGGTGTACAAGACGTTTTAAATAAAGCATTCTTTGAGTTATTGAATATGATAGTTGTTTATCCAGTTGAGGATGCAAATAAGTTTACTGATCACCATGGAAACATCTTACCTGATGCCTACTTGGTTAAGAAGGGAACAACAGCTAAAGAATTAGCTTACATGATACATACAGATCTAGGTAAGAGTTTCTTGTTTGCTATTAACGCTAAAACAAAGCAAAGAGTCGGTGAAGACTATGTATTAAATGATAATGATGTCATAAAGATAGTTGCAGCATTAGCTAAGAGATAAATAACTCAAGTCAATTGCTCTATATAATATTTCGTATCAACCTTAAGGAAACTCTTAGGAGGGACATCTCTATTAACAACAGCACCTGGTGCTATCCATGAATATGCACCTATTTTTATACCGGGCATTATTGAAACGTTAATACCTGTTTTAACGAATCCTCCTATTATTGCTCCAAGTTTTCTCCTTCCACTACTAATTCTTTTACCTTTAATAGTAACCTTGACTATGCCATTATCAAAACGTAAATTGGCTGTAATAGTACCAGCTCCTAGATTTACATACTCACATACAATACTATCGCCTATGTAAGTTAAATGCTGTGCATGAACTCCTTCCATTAGCGTACTATTCTTCACTTCTACAGCATTACCTATGCGTGAATTCCTACCTATGACAGTATAAGGTCTAATATAGCTATTAGGACCTATGATTGCCCCTTTTCCTATATATGCTGGTCCTATAATGTATGTACCACTACGAATAACAGCGCCCTCTTCAATTATTACTGGACCTTTTACTTTAACATAATCTTCTACTTCACCATTAATTATCTGTTCCGATAACTTCGACAACATTTTTTCATGAATAGATAAAAGATCCCAGGGCTTACCTATTTCAAACCATTCATTTACATTTGCAATACTATACTTTAATTTCACATTATCTTTTAACATAAGTTTTAATGCATCTGTAAGCTCATATTCTCCTCTTTCGGATAACCCTATATTGTCTAAGTAGTTAAATATGCTTTCATCCAATAAATATACGCCAGCATTTATTGTATTAACGCCTAAATCTTTGGATGGTTTCTCTATTATGTCTTTTACTGTATCATTACTTGTCACAACCACACCATAATCTTGAGGATTAGTTACTCTGGTCAGCATTATTGATGGGGAACCTTTATTAAGTAATTCTTTGATGGCGCTAGGACTAACAAGTATATCGCCATAAATCAATAAGAACAAGTCCTTAACTAAACCTTCAACTATTTTTAGGGCGTGTCCTGTACCTAGAGGGTTGTCTTGGACTACTAATCTAGTCTTTATGTCTAAACTATACTCTCTTAATACTTCCTCAATTTTATTCCTCATATAGCCTACTACTATTATAGCCTCCTTTATTCCTAAGCCACTTAATCTTTCTAACATATGTATGAGCAACGGTTTATCAAGTATAGGTATTAGGGGTTTGGGTCTCGTGTGAGTTATTGGCTCTAATCTCTCACCTTTACCTGCTGCTAATATCACTGCCTTCATACATTTCACCAAGATATTCGTGGAGTAATGTACCTATTGCTATTAGAGCTGAGGAAGCTGCATACTCCGTAGATAATGTTATTCCTGGAGCTATATCAATTACTAGGTCCGCATAACGATATACTCCAAGTGGTATCCCTTCACGTGAGCCAAACAATAGATTTACACGTTTCCTAGACTTAACTAGCAGTTGTAATAATTCATTTGTAAGTTTTGAAATAGGTTCACCTTCAGGCTCAAATACTATTATTATTTCATCCTTTCTAGATCTTATAAGACTGTATAAGTCTTCAACTACTATCCTAGCTTTCTGCACCCTTCTACCATAACTCTTCTGTTGTACCTCATACCTTGATTCAACACCCTCTATTACTGCTTTAATAAATTCAGCTAATTGAAGAGCATCGACTTCGCCTATAGGTGCTATTATTAATTCCCTAACTTCAAAGTTTTGAATCTCTCTACCTATTCTTACACCCATATTCTTCACTGCATCCAAGGGTCCTAAGTAGGGCATTTGGACAATACTAAGTCTCCAGAAAAGTTTGTATAATGGATACTTTCCTGGTCGTAGTTTACGTTTATACCCAACACCTTCTACTATTGCTATGTATGCTTCGTCTCCCAGTATTTCTATCCAAATAGTTTTATCAGGATTAGTTAGGTTTACAGAAGCTTGAGTTTCTTTACGTACATGGTCTCCTACTACTACATTAACATCAATACTTGTGTATGGATGTCTTCCACGTCTATTTGTTCTGACGGCAAATGTTTCATTTTCATTTATGTATTTTTTAGCTAAGTCCACTGCTGCTCTAGAAATTTCGTCTAATGAAGCTCTCGTACATATTTGTGGTTTGAATACACGCTCTACTTCGTATACCTCTTCTAATATTCTATTATATAATTCGTCTATATCATCTGATTCTACTAAAACTAGCCCTTTAAATCCTAGTGGTGAAGGAGTTATTTTAGCTGTTGGATCTATGTCCTTTATTCTTGAAGAAACTATCTTTTCAAAACCTAGCTTGGTTTTAACTAATAATTTATTGCATTTCAAGGTGCTGCATTCCATTATCTTGACTTATACATTAATGGTGATACTACAACAGCAGGTTCAGGTCCACTAGGTCCAGGTATTGTTAGCAGTTTAGATTTGTATATCTCTACTTTCCTTAGTGGGTAAATCTTCTTAGCCTCTTGGAATATCTCTTGTGCTAAATCTCCGAATAGCATTGCTTGTATTAGTTCATCAAAGGTCATTTCTGCTGCTCTCTTAACTATTATATTCTGCATGATCTTTCTTATTGCCCGTTTCTGTGAAGTCTTACATCTATATGCTGTAAGAGCTACAGCTGTAATTCTTAAACCATAGCCATCTTTTGTTTGCACATTGAATATGCCTTGTATTTTACTACTACGTCTTCTAATTAAGCTCTTCATGTAATCCCTTGCTAGTTCGTGTCCTTTAAATCGTGTATATGCTTTATCTTCTTCTACCTTTATTATCTGGAAGAACAAGTGTACATGCACTTGCGTGAAGTCTCCAGTTAGATCGTATAACGTTACCTCCATTACCCTACCAATAAGTTTTAGCGGGTCATCAGCTGGTGTTGTACCTAGTACAGCGTTATTAAATACTGGAGGTGCAATTACTGTATACCATTTCTTTAACTTCCATTTATCTCTTACAGCCTTAGGCATACTTTCTACCCTATGCCACCTACGTCTACGCTACCTGGGAAATAAGTGTTAATTATCTTTTACGCTCTTTAATACTTTCAA